>JAUIJR010000581.1 GCA_030431075.1 Polyangia bacterium
GTCTTCGGGGTCGATGATCGGCGCGCGCTCGGGCGGTTCGGGGAAGGGCTCGTAGAAGTCCTTGTCGCGCATGAAGCTGTTGACCAGGCCCATCGAGACGGTGGGGATGTAGGTCACCACGCCCAGGCCCACCATCATCAGCAAGATGAAGGGCACCACGCCGCGGATGACCTCGCCCATGCTCTCTTTGAAGGCCAAGCTGGCCACGAAGAGGTTGATGCCGATCGGCGGGGTCAGGTAGCCGATCTCGAGGTTCACGATGAAGACCACGCCCAGGTGGACGGGGTCGATGCCCAGCTGGATGGCCACCGGCGCGAGCAGGGGCGCGATGATCAAGATGGCGCTGATGGAGTCCATCAAGGCGCCCACGCCCAGCAAGAACACGTTGACGATGAGCAGGAAGTTCACCGCCGTCAGATCCATGTCGAGGATCTTGGCGACGATCTGGTCGGGGATCTTCTCTTCGACCAGGAACTCGTTGAGGGTCACCGCCATCAACATGATGATGAGGATGGCGCCCATCGTCAGGGCGGCGTCGCCCAGGATCTTGGGCAGCTGGCGCATCTGGATGTCGCGGTGGATGAGGATCTCGACCACCAAGGCGTAGACGACCGAGACCGCGGCGGCCTCGGTCGCCGTGAACACGCCCGTGTAGATGCCGCCCAAGATCAGCACCGGCAAGGAGATGGCCCAAAAGCCCTCTTTGCCGCGCTCGAGCACCACCGAGAAGGCGAACTTCTCGCGGGTCTTCGAGCTCGCGCGGACCATGGAGTAGCCCGACATCAGCAAGCCGATGAGCAGGCCCGGCAAGATGCCGGCCATGAAGAGCTCCGAGGCGTCGATGGGGCGCTGGTCGCCGGCCACGATGGCGTAGACCAGCATCGGGATCGAGGGCGGGATCAAGATGCCCAGCGAGCCGGCGCTCGAGACCAAGCCGAGCGTGAAGCGCTTGTCGTACCCGGCCTTGAGCAGCTGCGGGTACATCATCGAACCGATCGCGATCACGGTGACCGGGCTGCTGCCGGAGATGGCCGCGAAAAAGACGCAGCTGCCGACGCAGGCGATGGCCAAGCCGCCGGGCATCCAGCCGACCACGGCGCGGGCGAAGTTCACCAAGCGCGGCGCGATGCCGCCTTCGGACATGATGGCGCCCGAGGTGACGAAGAAGGGGATGGCGAGCAAGACCGACTTGCCCAGCATCTCGGCCGACTCGGCCGGGAAGACGTCGAGGGTGTTGAGGCCGTCGAAGTCCATGCCCAGCCAGGCGTAGGACAAGACGCCCAGCATGCCGATCATGACGAAGAGCGGCATGCCCAAGGCGATCATCAGGGCCAAGACCAGGCCCATCTTGCCCAGGCCGGCCGAGCGGTTCTCGGCTTGGGCCAGGTCGTCGAGCTCGAGGTCGATGGCCGGCGAGGCCTGACCGTCGGTGGCCCACAAGACCAACAAGGAGAAGGCGGCGACGATCAGCGCCAGGCCGATCCGGCGGCGCACGGCGTTCGTCTCACGCGGGGGAAGCAGGTTCATCGTCCCTCCTCCTTTGCGTCGTCCTTTGCGTCGTCATCGCCCGTGGCTTCATCCTCCGGCGGGTCGTCGGGTGGAGGGGATTCGTCTTTGGACTCGGCCTTGGATTCGGCCTTGGACTCGGGCTTAGATTCGGACTCGGGCTCGCCCGCAGGCTCGTCGTCACCAAAGTCGATGTCGGCGAGCTCGCTGGGCGTGGTGTCGAGCTCACCGCGCGCGGCCAAGATGCCGGTGCTGATGAAACGCAAGGCCATGACGGCGTAGGCGAAAGGCACGATGACGAAGGTCTGGTAGCGCGGGATGTCGATGCCATCGTGAAAGCCACCAAGGCCGCCGGCGTCGACGAAGTCCTCGTGTTTGTAGCCGACGTAGCGGTAGGCGAGCATCGCCAAGAAGATGCAAAAGGCGGCCGAGGCCAAAGCCGACAACAAGCCGGCGGCGCGCTGGGCCTTTTCGGGCAAGTAGCGCTGCAGCGCCTCGACTTTGAGGTGGCGATGATCGTGGGTGGCCATGGAGGCCCCGACGAAGCCGAGCCACAAAGTAAAGATCAGCGCGAGCGGCTGGGCCCAGGTCATGCCGTTGGGGTAGATGCCGCAAGTCCAGCTGTAGTCCTCGCCGCACTCGAGGATGTCCTCGGGGACACCCGTGCCGAACAAGATGCGCAGGACCAACCAGGTCACGACCAAACTGACGACGGCGACACCGGCGGCCTTGGCCTTGCTCATGGGCGGGTCGTCCTCGGGCTTGGGCTTGGGGACCTTGGCGATGAGCGGCCGCGAGCTGGCGCTGCGCAGACCAAAATAGACGAGCAAGAAGCTCAGGCCCCAGACGATCCAGGTCGAGGCGTCTTGCAAGGCGAGGTAGGTGCTGCCCTCGGGGTCCATGCCGGTCCACGAGCCGAGCTTCTCCACCAACTTGCTGTCGACGGAGGAGTAGCGTCGGTGCACGACATCGAAGAAGACGACGATCGCCATGACGACCGACGCCACGACGGCGATCCAGCGTTCGAGGGCGTAAAGCCCGTCATCGATCCGTTTGAGCCAAGCGGCCACGGGCGCATCCTACCGAAAATGCCCCGCAACCGGGCGTCTTGACGCGGGGCCCGTCCCTTGTCGACCATGGCCGGCGAATGTCGGCCCGGCCCCTGCGTGTTTCCCCCCTCATGGTGGCCACGGCCAGTTTGACGGCGCTGCTGCTGCCAGGGGCCTGTACGCGCGAGACCCCCGCAAGCGAAGCGAAGACCGAGCCGGCGCCCACGGGCAAGAGCGAGGCCAAGCCCGAGGAAGCGGCCCCCCAAGAGCTCGACCCGCCCGGAAGCCCGCCGGCGATCTGCCGCGCTGCGATGAGCTGCTCCGCCCAGTGCTACGCGCAAGCCCGCGCCCCGCGCGAGAGCCTCCCCGCCTGCGCGGACCCCAACTCCCCCGAGTGCCGCGCGGCGATGGCCGAGGTCGCCCCTCCCCCGATCACCGCGACCCTCGGCGCCGTGCAGTGCGCCGTGAAGTGCGAGCCCTCG
>JAUIJR010000582.1 GCA_030431075.1 Polyangia bacterium
GAGGCGCGCGCCTTTGGCTGTCACAGCGCGCAGCCCATGGCCGTCGCCTTGCGCCGCTGTCCGCAGGCGGTGGTGGTGCCGCCGCGTCACGATCTCTACGTCGAGGTCTCGCGCGAGCTCTTCGGCATCTTTCGGGACTTCACGCCCTTGGTCGAGGGCCTGAGCTTGGACGAGGCCTTCTTGGACCTGACGGGCAGCGAGCGCCTGCACGGGGCCGCGCGCGAGGTGGCTGAGGCGATTCGGGCCCGGGTGCGAGGGGAGCTTCGCTTGACCTGCTCGGTGGGCGTCGCGGCCAACAAGTTCGTGGCCAAGATCGCGAGCGACATCCAAAAGCCCGACGGGCTGACCGAGGTCACCGCGGGCAGCGAGGCCGAGTTCTTGGCGCCGCTCCCGATCCGCAAGCTGTGGGGGGTTGGCCCCAAGACCCGCGCGCGCCTCGAGCCTCTGGGCGTACAAAAGATCGGCGACCTGCGGCGCGTGGGCGAGTCCGCCTTGGTGCGCGCGCTCGGGGACCAGGGGGCCCACCTTTACCGTTTGAGCTTGGGCCTCGACGATCGCCCGGTCGAGACCCAGCGCGAGACCAAGTCGGTGAGCTGCGAGCACACGGTCGAAGAGGACCTGGTCGGTCGCGAGGCCCTCGAGTCGATGCTGATGCGCCTGGCCCTGCGCTTGGCCGACCGCCTCGCGCACGCCGAGCTCGAAGGGCGCTGCGTGACCCTGAAGATCCGCGACAACACCTTTCGCACGCAGACGCGACAGCGGACCTTGGGGCAGCCGACGCGCCTGGCGCGGGAGATCCACAAAGAAGCCTGCGCGCTGCTCGACGCGGTCGAGGTCGAGGGCCGCGCCTTTCGCCTGATCGGCGTGGGGGTCTCGCACTTCGGCGAGGCGGCGGCGACCCAGCTCGACCTGCTCGCCGAGCTCGAGGGCGACGCGACGCAGCCGGCCCCCGATCGTGAAAAGGAAGAGGCGCTTCAGTCGGTGCTCACCTCGGTGCGCGACCGCTTTGGGGGCAGCGGCTTGTTCATCGGACGCGCGTCCGAGCGATCCGACGAAAAGGACTGAGTCCCAAGCCCGAGCTCAGCGCTCGATCAGACCCAGCGCACGGCAATGCGCGAGCAGGGTCTCGAGGCGGGCGTCGAGGGAGCCTGAGCCTTCGAGCTCGAGGTCGGCCGCGGTCGGGGCCTCGTAGGGCGCCGAGATGCCCGTGAACTGGGCGATCTCGCCGGCACGCGCGCGCGCATAGAGGCCCTTGGGGTCGCGGGCCTCGCAGGTCTCGAGGGGGGTCGCCACGTGCACGAGCGAAAAGGGCGTCGGCGTGATCAAGCTGCGCGCAGCTTGGCGGTCCTCGGCGTAAGGCGAGATCAATGCGGCGAGCACGACGACCTGCGCGTCGGCGAGGTGCTTGGCGGCCGCGGCCACGCGGCGCACGTTCTCGGCCCGGTCCTCGGGGGAAAAACCGAGATCGGCGCTGAGCCCCTGGCGGATGAGGTCACCGTCGAGGCGCACCACGATCTTGCCGCGCGCGCGCAGGGCCTCGGCCAAGGCCACGCTCAAGGTGGTCTTGCCCGCGCCCGAAAGGCCGGTGAACCACAGCACGGCCCCGCGCTGGCGCAGGGGATGGCCGCTCACGCGGAGACCTCGTCGACGAAGAGGGCCTGCCGATAAAAGCGCAGCTCGGCGATCGACTCGCGGATGTCGTCCATGGCGCGGTGGGCCTCGCCTTTGGCCGGCGCTTTGACGGCCGGGTACCAGCGGCGCGCCAGCTCTTTGATCGTCGAGACGTCGACGTTGCGGTAGTGCAGCCAGCTTTCGAGGGTGGGCATGTAGGCGACCAAGAAGCGGCGGTCTTGGCCGATGCTGTTGCCGCACAAAGGCGAGGCGCCTTCGGGACAGTGCGCGCGCACGAACTCGAGCACTTGGGCCTCGGCCGCGGCCAGATCGATCTTCGAGTCTTTGACCGACTGGGTCAGGCCGCTGGCCCCGTGGTGCTCGGTGCACCAGGCGTCCATGGCCTCGAGCACGGCGTCGGGCTGATGCACCACGATGTCCGGGCCTTCGGCGATCACCTCGAGTTCGGCATTGGTGATCAGCACCGCGATCTCGAGGATCTGATGTTGTTGGGGATCCAGCCCCGACATCTCGAGGTCCATCCACACCAAAGGAGCGGGCTCGGTCGACATGGCCCGCGACCTTAGCACGGGGGCGGCGAGCTTCCTCGGCGACTAGGGGGCCGGCGTGGGGGGGCTCGGCGTGGGGGGAGCCGGCAGATCGAACATGGCCCGCAAGGTGGACTCGGCCCAGGCGGCGGTGTCGTGCTCGGGGGCCTCGAACTGGGCGCGAGGGGCGACGACGCGCACGGTGAGATGATCGTCGGCGTCGGTGGGTCGCGGCGGGCGTCGCATCAAGTGCAGCTGCACGCGCTCGGGGCAGCTCGCACAGCGCGGCGGCAGGCGGGCGCTTTGGTTCGCGTAGGCCCGGTCGATGTCGCGGCGCGTGATCTCGATGACGTCGTCGGCCTGCACCGCGAGACCCGAGGGATCGACCTCGGCCGCGTCGACCAAGACCGTGGCCAGGCCGGCCAAGAGGTCCGAGCCTCCCTGCATGATCTTGGGATCCGGGCGCAGGCCCTCGAGCTCGAGATCCGGCACGCCAAAGCGCCGCATGCCCCGGGTGACCAGCCGGGCGCGGCCTTCGTGGTCGGGATCGGGGAAGGGGAGGATCACGATCTGATCGGCGAGGTTGTTGGCGTTCGCGCTGAGCCGGCGCTGCGCGAAGGCCTCGAGGTCGAGGGTCTCGAGGGTGTCGGGATCGAAGATCAGCGCGTCGTGTTCGCGGGCGAGCAGCTCGACGAGCTGTTGCAGCAAGCGCAGCCCTCGGACGTCGTTTTGGTTGCGGTAGTCGGCCCGCACCAACAAGACGACGCTGCGTGCTTCGAGGCTGTCGCGCTCGGCGTCGTTGAGGTGCCGGGTCGCCACGGGGTCGCGCAGGGCCGCCGGCGCGATGAGCTCGGGGCCACGCGGCAA
>JAUIJR010000583.1 GCA_030431075.1 Polyangia bacterium
CCGAGATCGAGGCGGCGGGCTTTCGCCATGTCGAGGACTTGAACTTCCTCGACGAGAATTACTTCATGCGATTCGAGCGCTGAGCGCGTCAGGGCGCGCCATCGCCGTCGCCGTCGCCGTCACCATCGCCATCGCCATCGCCGTCGCCGTCGCCGTCGCCGTCACCGTCGCCGTCGCCGTCGCCGTCGCCATCACCGTCGCCGTCGCCATCACCGTCGCCGTCGCCATCGCCATCACCATCACCGTCGCCATCACCATCACCATCACCATCGCCGTCACCATCACCATCACCCACCGGCTCGCAGACGAGGTCCACACTGCAGACGGCGTCGGCGGAGCAGCTGCCACACGAGATGCCGCAGATCGGGTCGGCGCCGCATTGCGCTGCGCTGCAATCGGAGGCTTCGGGGCAGGTGGCCGCCTCTCCGGCCACCGTGATCTGATGGTCGGCGTAGCCGCCGCCTTGGGTCTCGTCGATGAGCAAGGAGATGCTGATCGACTGTTGGTCGCCGGTGGGGATGGCGGGGTCGAGCTCCACGCTCACCAAAAAGCGCGTGCTGCCGGGGTCGCTCGAGGCGACGGGGCTGGGCGCGGCCGGCAAGAAGAACCAGCCGGGCGTCCCTTCGATCACGATGGCCAGGCCCACGATGCGCTCGACCTCTTGGAAGTCGGTGTGCACGGACAAGGTCGCCACTTGTCCGGGGGCGGCCTCGTCGGGTCCAAAGAGCGCCACGATCTGCGGAAGCGATGGATCGTTGGCGTCGCCGGCCGGGATCGGGGTGTCGCGGGGGCTCGCGCCGTCGACCGAGATCACGGGGTCGGCCGCACCGTCGCTCGCCGGGGGACAGGCGCTTGCGAGCGTCAGCCAAAGGAGGGATGCGAGGGCGAGACGGGGGCGTGAAGGCACGCTAGATGCTACCGGCTGGCCCGCCGGTAGGTCGCCGGTAGGTCGCCGGCGAGGGTAGCGCCGCGACACCTCGATCCTGTTGCGATGCGCGACATCGCGCTGTCCCGGTGGGGCAGCCTGCCTCACTCAGAACGACGTTTATCGGCGCTTCTCCGGCAATGAGCCGCTCTTGAACTTGGCCTAGGCATTGCACCTACATCGGCGCGGAGCTTCCCATGTCGCAAAACAGCCCCACCGATTCCCGCCCCTCGTGGCCGCGAGTTGCGGCGCCCCTGTCCCGTCCGCGTTTCCCCTCGGGTCGCGGGTCGTCGCCCGGCGGGGAGCGGCCGCGCTTGGGCATGCGTGGCAACTTTCGCTACGAGCTCGAAGGCGGGCGAGTGACTTGGTCGGCGGGCGTCGCCCGGGCCTTTGGGCGCTCGCCGGGTTGGGCCCCAGAGGGCTTCGCCGGCTACCTCGCGTTGGTACATCCAGACGATCGTGACGCCTCGCAGGCTCGCGTCGAGATGGCCATCCGTAGCTGCTCGGGATTCGATGCCCGCGAGCGCGTGATCTGGCCGGACGGATCGGTCGTCGTCGTGCGCTGTGAGGCCGCGGTCGAGACCGATGAGCTCGGCCACCCGGTGGCCTTGGTCGGGCGTTCGCGCCTCGTCGAGATCGAACGAGACGCCGGGCGCACCCCCACGGCCTTGCGCCGTGCGGCGGCCGACATCGCCCACGACCTGCGCAACTTGTTGCAGGCCCTGCGCAGCAACGTCGACCTGTGCTTGCTCGAGTCCAACGCCGACGACGAGCAGCGTCAGGCGATCGATGGGATCTTCGCCCGCCTCGACGACCTCGGGGTCGAGCTGGGATCGCTTCGGGGGCGGCGCAGCTCGGCCGCGCGATGGTCCGAGCTGCGCCGCTGGCTCGAGTCCCTGCGTCCAATCTTGGCCGACGTCCTGGGCCCGGATCGAGAGCTCGAGCTGCAGCTGCCGCCCATGCCCCTGTTTGCCCTCGTGTCGACGCCGCGGCTCGAGACCTGCTTGTTGCACCTCGTCGCCAACGCGCGCGAGGCCACCGAGGAGGGCGGGCGCGTGCGGGTCGGCCTGGCGCCGCGTGCCGGTGGTGAGCGCTTCGTGATCTCCGTGCGGGACGATGGCGAAGGGATGAGCGAGTCCAGCGTGTCGCGGGCGCTGCGTCGTGGCGTCTCGACGCGGGGGCCGGGGCGCGGGCTGGGGTTGGCCATCGTGCGAGAGACCGTCGCCCAGATGCAGGGCCGTTTGCACATCGACAGCGAGCCTGGGCGCGGTACCTTCGTGGAGATGAGCTTCGACGCCGGCGAGCCCGAGTAGGACTTGCGCCGGCGCGCCGCAGCCGGACTTGCGCCGGCGCGCGGGGCCGGGCAGCTTGAGCGTGTGCAAGACGAGCTGGCCGGTCGCGTGCTCTTGCTCGGCGACGTCCACGCCGAGGACGAGACCCTGGCGCGGATCTTGGCGCAGCACCGCGAGGACTGCCGCGCCCGCCTGTGCGTCGGTGACATCGCCGATGGCCGCGGAGATCTCGAGGCCACGGTCGCGCTCTTGTCGGCCGCGCGGGTGCAGTGCGTGCGGGGGAACCACGACCGCTGGGCGCTGGCGGGGCAGTTGCGTCAGCTCGAAGACTGCACGCCGCTGACGCCCGAGAGCCGGGCCTTTTTGGCCGGGCTGCCCGTTACACGACGCTACGGGACGCCGCGCGGCGAGCTCCTCTTGTGCCACGCGGCCGGCGAGGACGACATGCCGGTCATCTTTCCCGAGCACGAGGCCGCTTCCATCGACGCCATCGACGCGATGGTGCCGCTGCTGCGCGACCCCTCGCTGCGCTTCATGGTCTTTGGGCACACCCATCGCTTCATGCTGCGGGTGCACCGAGGGCTGCGCTTGGTGAACCCGGGGACTTTGCGCCGCGGGCTGACGCCGGCCGGCGAGCTTCGGCGACCGACCTGGGGCGTCCTCGATTTCGAGGCAGGGGCCTTCGAGCGCTGGGTGTGGGGAGAGGGCGGCGCCGCGTGCGAAGAAGTCTTGGCATTGCCCTAGCGCGAGGCTGGCCGTCCCCGCGCTACACTCGGGTGTGCCTCGTGTCCGCCGCTCG
>JAUIJR010000584.1 GCA_030431075.1 Polyangia bacterium
GCCTCGGCCCGACCGGGCAGGGCCTCTTCGGGGGTGGGCATGCGGGCCTTCGTCGCGCGACCGAACATGCGAGGAGCATAGTCGATCCCCGCGCCGATTCGACGGGCGCCGGCGACGCCCCTTCGTGCCTCGTCCGAAGCTCAAGTCACCGGGCCATCGCCCGACCCCGCGAAGGCGGGATCGTGATCCGCCCCTTCGGCCAAGAGCTCGCCCAGGCGCGCGGCCGATTCGACGGCGTCGAGATGTCGCGTGTACATGGGCGCGAAAGCGAAGCGCAGGGTATCCGGCGCGCGAAAGTCGACGGCGACGCCGCGGCTGGCCAAAGCCCGCGCCAAAGGCTGGGCCCGGGGGTGGGTCAAGGCGACGTGGGCGCCGCGTTCTTCGGCGCGGCGCGGGCTCAAAAGCGCGAGCTCGTGGTCGGCGGCGAAGCGCTCGACCCCCGCGATGAAGGCCTCGCCGAGCTCCATGGATTTGCGGCGGGCTGCGGCCATGGAGACGCCTTCGATCAGCTCGAGGGCGAAGGCCATCGCGTCCAAGCTGGCCATGCGTGGCGTCCCACACAAAAAGGCCCGGATCCCCGGGGCGGCCTCGTAGTCCGGGGCCATATCGAAGGGCGCGCGATGTCCCAACCATCCGGGCGTCCGGCTGCGCACCCGCCCATGGTGGCGACGGTTCGCGTACAAGAAGGCCGGCGCCCCCGGACCGCCGTTGAGGTACTTGTAGGTACAGCCCACGGCGAAGTCGACCTCGAGGGCATCGAGCTGCAGGTCGAAGACGCCGGTCGAATGGGCGAGGTCCCAGATCGCGAGGGCCCCGACCGCGTGCGCCCTTTGGGTGAGCTCGGCCATGTCGAGGGCCCGCGCGTCCCGAAAGTTCACGTGGCTCGCGGCGAGCACCGCAACCTCTTCGTTCATGGCCTGGCCGAGCTCGGCCATCGGCACGCGACGCAGCGTGCAGCCCCGAGCTTCGGCCACCCCCTCGGCGATGTAGAGATCCGCGGGGAAGTTTTCGGCGTCGACCACGATGACGCGCTTGGTCGGCGTGGGCTCGGGTCGCAGATCCAAAGCCGCGTGCAAGGCCCGGTGTAGCTGCAAGGTGGTGGTGTCACCGACGACCACCTGGCCCGGGGCCGCGCCGATCAAGCGGCCGATCGTGTCGCCGACGCGAAAGGGTGCCTCCATCCAACCCGCCCGATTCCAGCCGGCCACGCGATGGGTCCCCCATTGCTCGCGGACAAAGGCGGCGGCGCGCTCGGCCGCTTCGACCCGCGGCAGACCGAGGCTGTTGCCGACGCAGTAGATGTCGTCCTCGCCGACCACGAAACGCGCACGCAGATGAGCCAAGGGATCGGCGGCATCGCGCGCACGCGCGGCGCGACGCATCGCCACAAAGGCTTCGCCCCCCCACGGTGGCCCGGCTTTGGGCCCGCGCTCGCTACTCGACACGCGCGCAAGATATCGCGAGCTGCCCCCTCATTTCAGCCCATCGAAGCGCCGTCACCCGCCCGACACCCCGAATAAACGCTGATTTGGCTATCATGTGGCATGCGCGGCCCCGTGGGTCTTCGTCTTTGCTGCGGCCTTTCGCTCGCGGCACTCGTGTGGCCGGTGGCGGCCCAGGCCGGACCCCCCGAGGTCGACCGCTTCGACAACGTCGAGCAGATCATGTTGGCGGGCTTTTCGGACGTAGCCTTCACGACCGGCTGGATCCCCGCCGGCTCGCCCGTGCAGCTGAGCATCGACGTCCAGGCCGCCAACACCTTGGGCCTGAGCATGTTCGGCGAGGCGCACTACGACTGGGACAGCGAGACCCTGAGCTTCGAGGGCGATCCCGGGGGCGGCAACTTCGCCTACGACGTCGGCTTGCTCTTGCACGCCGAAGTGAAGATCGACGTCATCGGGTTTTCGTGGACCTCGGATCTGCTGGGGCCCTACGACCTGCTCGTCGAAGACGAAGCCGAGTTCGACCCCTACTTGTTGCCCGGGAACGCCGACCGCCCGGTCGTCGTGGGCGAGAAGACCGAGGGGGTCACCGTGGCCTCGGTCCCGCTCTTGCCCGACATCGTCATCGCCTCGGGCAACTTGGACATCGACGTCTCCTTCGATGTCGAGGCCTCGGTCGAAGGCAAGTCCATCGCCGTGACCGGCCCGCTCAACGAGGCGAGCGTCATCACCGAAGGCGAATCCGTCAGCGTGATCCCCGACGAGGTCGAGGACTGGATGGAGCCCCTCGAGGTCGAAGCCCAGCTGCTGGCCCGCGTGACCACGAGCACCACCGTGATCATCCGCCCGCACTTGGTGGTCAGCGTGCTGGGCACCGACTACGACATCGCAGGCATCGACATCCCGGTGCCCTTGCCCGAGTACGACGACGACTTCGTCTTCGATCCCGTGCTCTTGCAATTCGATCGTCCCGAGCCTCCGGCCGGCACGGGCGAAAGTGGGAGCGACAGCGACGGCAGCGGCAGCGGCGAGGACTCGGGGACGGCCGGCGAAGGCGAGAGTGGGGAGACCGGCGACGCCGGAATCGATGGCCGCCTCGACGACGGCTGCGCCTGCAGCCAAGGCGACGGCCGGCCTCCGCTTTCGGCCCTCGTCTTTGGGCTCGGACTTTTCGGTTGGCGCCGTCGCCGATCGAAGCGCGACTGAGTTCGAACGCGCAACTCGCGTCGCCGGCATGAAGCGGGAAGGCCCGCGCGGCGCGACACCGTCCGCGCGGCCGGTCGCGCTCGCGCTATGCTGCGGCGCGCCCCCGCATGGTCGACCCTTCGCGTAGCCCCGGATCCGATGCGCTCGACGAGACGCGGATCGGGGATCCCTCCTTGGTGACGGCCTCGCCGGCCGGGGCCAAGCGGCGCCTCGCGCTCGGCGATTCGCTCGGTCGCTACATCGTCGTCGAGGTCCTCGGTGAGGGCGGCATGGGCACCGTCTACGGCGCCTACGATCCCGAGCTCGACCGCAAGGTCGCCCTCAAGGTTCTGCGCCCGCGCAAAAAGGACCTCGAGCTCGC
>JAUIJR010000073.1 GCA_030431075.1 Polyangia bacterium
CCCTTGTGGGTGCTCGAGTCCTTGCGCTTTGAACACGAGCACGCGAGCGAGCGGCTTTCGGCCTTCGTCGTGCACGGCATGGCCGACAATGCGCGTGCCTTCGCGGACACGCCGGTGGGCTACTTTCCCTACCTCGAGCCCGAGGCCGACGCCGGTAAGGGTCTGCTCGAGGCCTTCGCCGCGCGCGCGTGCGTGGTGGTGGGGGACGACTGGCCGGTCTACTTTTTGCGGCGCATGGTCGAGGCCGCCGCGAACCGTCTGGAGGCGCGACTCGAGTTGGTCGATGGCGTGGGCCTGGTGCCGATGTCCGCACCGGATGGTTGCTTCGCCCGCGCCCACGACTTTCGACGCTGGTGTCAAAAGAACGCGGACCTGTGGCTGGGGCCGGGACCCAACCCGACGCCCTTGGCCGGGCTCGAGTTGCCGGCGGCCATCGAGGCGCCGGTCGACATCGAGCGGTGGCGGCCCTTGGACGAGGCGGCGCTGGCGGACCCGGCCGCGACCGTACGCGCTTTGGGTCTGCCCGCGGGTGGCGGTCTGCTCGAAGGCGAGGGCGGCAGCGCAGACGCGGCGGCGCGCCTCGAGACTTTCGTCGGCGAACGCCTGGCCAACTATGGCGAGCGCAACCAGCCGGCCGCGCGCACGACCAGTGAACTCTCGGCGCACTTGCACTGGGGGCACATCGGCGCGCACGAGGTCTTGGACGCGGTCTTGGCCACCGAGCCCGACTGGTCGCCGGCGCGTCTGAGCGAGACTTGTCGCGGTCAGCGCGAGGGATGGTGGGGGCTGCCGGCCGCGCACGAGGGCTACCTCGATCAGCTTTTGACCTGGCGCGAGGTCGGTCACAACTTCGTGTGGCACCGCGAAGACTACGACCGCTACGCTTCGTTGCCGGCGTGGACGAAGTCGACCTTGGCGGCGCACGCCGGAGATCCGCGCCCTTCGCTGTACAGCCTCGAGCAGTTCGAACGCGCGCAGACCCACGACGAGATCTGGAACGCCGCGCAGCGCGAGCTCGTCGCCACGGGGCGCATGCACAACTATCTGCGGATGTTGTGGGGCAAAAAGATCCTGCACTGGACCCCCTCGCCGCAAAAGGCACTGGAGATCATGATCACCTTGAACGACCGCTACGCCCTCGATGGCCGCGACCCCAACTCCTATTCGGGCATCTTTTGGGTGCTCGGCCGCTACGATCGGGCTTGGGGGCCCGAGCGCGAAGTCTTTGGCAAGATTCGCTACATGAGCTCGGACTCGACGCGCCGCAAGCTACGGCTGGGCCCTTACCTCGAGCAGTGGGGGGACAACGCCGCCCAAGCCGAGCTCTTTGGGGAGGCTTCGCGATGAAGGTCTTCGTCACCGGCGCGACGGGCTTCGTCGGCAGCGCGCTTTGTCTTGCCCTGCGCCGACGTGGGCACGAGGTGGTCGCGCTGACGCGGCGACCCAAAGACGCCCGCGACAGCCTGGGCGCGGAGATCGAGATCTGCGACAGCGCGCTGAGCGACGAGGCCCTGACACGCGTGATCGGCGAATGCGACGCCGTCATCAACTTGGCCGGCGCTCCGGTGGCCCAGCGCTGGACCGAGTCGACCAAGGCGACGATCTGGCGCAGCCGCGTGGACCTCACGCAGCGGGTCGTCGATGCCATGCGCCGCTGCGCCAAACCACCCAAGACTCTATTGTCGACCAGCGCGGTCGGGATCTACGGCGACCGCGGCGACGCCTTGCTCGACCACCAAAGCGAGCTCGGGGAGGATTGGCTGGCCGAGCTGACCAAGGCCTGGGAAGCCGAGGCCGCCAACGCGGCGGAGTTCGGGACGCGGGTGGTGAGCTTGCGGATCGGCCTCGTGCTCGGGCGCGAAGGCGGCGTATTGGCCAAGATGCTGCCGGCTTTTCGCGCCGGCGTCGGCGGGCGCCTCGGATCGGGGGCCCAGTGGATGCCGTGGATCCATCTCGACGACCTAGTGCGCTTGTTCATGCGGGCGCTCGAGGACGGAAGCTGGGAAGGGGTGGTCGAGGCGGTCGGCCCCGCGCCGGTCACCAACCGAGAGTTCACGCGGGTCTTGGGCGAGGCCCTCGGCCGACCGACCTTGTTTCCGGTGCCGACCGTGGCCCTACGCTTGCTCTTTGGCGGTGCGGGGCGAGTGATCGTGGCCAGCCAGCGCTGCATGCCGACCCGCACCTTGGAGCTGGGTTTCGAGTTTCGCTTTGCCCGCGTCGAAGATGCGCTCGCCGACCTGCTCGACGACGGTGGCGTGCGCATCGAGGCGGCCGCGTCGCCGCCCTCGCACCCCTACCTCGACGCGCGCGGTGCGACCCACTGTCTCGAGCAGGCGACGGTCATCGACGCGCCCCTCGACGAGGTCTTTGCCTTCTTCGAGCGGGCCGAGAACCTCGGGCCCTTGACGCCCCCGAGCCTCGCCTTCGACACGAAGACGCCAGGCCCCCTGCGGACCGAGAAGGGCGCGCAGATCGAGCACCGCATCAAGCTCGGGCCGGTGCCGATGTCCTGGCTCACGGAGATCGTCGACCACGAATCCGACTCCCACTTCATCGACGTGCAGCTGCGCGGGCCTTACCGCGCTTGGTTCCACGAGCACCGCTTCGAGGCCCGCGGTTCCCAGACGCACATGCTCGATCGGGTGCACTACAAGGTGCCCTTTGGCCCGATCGGCCGGGTAGCGAACCGCCTTTTCGTGCAAGGACAGCTACGCCGGATCTTTGGCTTTCGCGCGGCCGCCATCCGGCGTCGTTTTGGCGAGGCCGCGGGCCAGCCGGCGTCGCCCTCGGCCCAGTCCGCCGCCGAGTAGGAGGGCGAACAAGCCCAGCGCCGCGCTCCCGGGCGCGTCCGTACTGCGGCAGCTGCAGCCGGAGCCCTCATCGTCGGAACCGGCGGAGTCTCCAGTTTCCCCGGAGCCGGCTTCACCGGAGCCGGCTTCACCGGAGCCGGCCTCCCCGGAGCCGGCTTCACCCGAGCCGGCTTCACCCGAGTCGCCATCTCCGTCGCCGTCGCCGTCGCCGTCGCCGTCGCCGTCGCCATCCCCGGGCGCCATGAAGGGATCACAGACATCGTCGCCGACGTACTCGAAGGCGCCGATGTCGTGGTTCCCATCGTCGCGCGGGGTGAGGCAGTAGTCGTTCGTGACTTCGGCCAGGCTCATGCCCTGGTCGACCACGCTGCTGCCGTCGACGAGATCGAAGTCGGCGCTGCTGGGATCCACGAACCAGCCCTCGAGATCGGCGTTGGCGAGGCCGGCCAGGTTACTCTGGCCGGTGAAGCTGCCGCCGTCGCGCTCGCGGATGTTGCCCACCACGATGTTGTTCGCGGCGATGCCGGTGCTCGAGGCGAAGCGAAAGTCGATGCCCGTCGTATCGTAGAGGGTGTTGTTGGCCAGCAGCGTGTCGCTGGCCGCGTTGAGGTAGATGCCGACATCGGCGGGACAGTGCAAGATGAGGTTGTTGCGCAAGATGCCGCCTTGATGCTCGGGCGTGCAGCTTTGGTCCTCGCAGATCGAATCGGGTGAGGTGCCGCCACCCCCCAGGCTCAAGCCCAGACGTACCTGCCCCGTGTGGAGCGACTCGCACTCGACGAGATTGCGCTCCATGAGCCCGTCGCGGGAGTTGCCCTTGAAAAAGGCGGCGTAGGAGATGTTGTTGCCACCGCCTTTGGCGAAGTCGTGGATGTAGTTGCCGCGCAGCACCCAGCGGCGACCACCGACGATGTCGATCTTGGTGACGGGGCGAGCCGTGTTGCGCGGGGCCTCGTCCCAGAACTCGTTGAACTCGATGACGACGTCGTCGGGCCAGTTGTAGGCGCCACCCATCGAAGCGTCCGGCTCGCCGTTGCCCTTGATCTGGGCGTTGAAGTTCTTGATGCGGTTGTGGTGGATGTGGGTGCCGTCGGCCGCGCCCACGATGTGAAAGGCGTGCTCGCAGTCGTCATCGGCGGCGCACACGCCCTCGATCTCGAGGTCGGCGAAGGTCCACCAGGGCTGGCTGACCTTGAAGCCCTCGACCGCGTCGAAGCGGATGATCGCGCCGCCGGGGTTCTCGGCGCGCACGATGATGGGTTCGTTTTGGGTGCCCGCGACGTCGCAGCTGAGGTTGTTTCCGACCTCGTAGACGCCGTCGGCGAGCACGATCTCGTCACCGGGGGCGGCGCCATCGATGGCCGCTTGCAGCTCGGCGGCATCGCCGACGGGGACGATGCCGGCCTGGGCCTCGGCGGCCAGCGTCAGCGGGAGACAAAAGGCGAGAGCCGGGAGCAACAAAGACAAACGACGCATGCGCGGATCATCGCACATGCGTCGTCGGCCTCGCAGCCGGTGGGGCTCAGCCGGTGACCGGAGAGTCGAAGAAACACTCTCCGACGCTGTCGCAGGCGAAGGTGTCGGCCGCGAAGCCTCGACAGTAGCCCGAACGGCACTGTTCCCCCGCACCGCACTGCTCGTAGCGGTAGAGGTCCGTATCGCAAACGCTGGGGTTCCCCGTACAGTAGTTCCCGTCCGCGCAGCTGAGACTGCAGGGGTCGCCGAATCCCGGCGCGGGGAAGCAGTACTGGTTGGGGTCCGTGGGACTGGTGGCGTCGTAGGTGCAGTGCAGGGAGGCGCACTCGGCGGGCGAGGTGCAAGCCTGCCCGATGGGCTTGACCGCCTCACACACGTTGCTGTCGTTGCAGAAGGCGACGCCGAGCTCGCAGGTGCCGCAGCCCTGGTCGATGTCTACTGGCGTGACGCAGACGCCGTTGTTACAGGTGAGGCCCGCTACACAGTCGAGGTGCGAGTTGCAGCCCGTCGCGTCCAGCTCGAGGATGCCGCGCGTGGAGACGCCCTGGCACTGACCTTCGACGCAGCAGTTGCCGGCGCTGCAGGTTCCACAACCGACGAGCCCACCGCAGTCCCGTGCGGCGCAGGCGGTGGCGGGAACGAAGGTGTCGGAGCTGCAGCCATCGTCGAAGAAGGTCGCGTCGATGTCGCACAGGGCCTCGCTGACGATGGATGCGTCAGTCGTCGCCCCCTCGATGCGGGCGCGGACTTGGGCCTCGCCGCCGCGCTTGGGCGAGCAGTAGCCCAAGAAGTACACGCTGCGGGCGAAGTCACCCATGCGCGTTCCGAGCTCGTCGAAGACCTCGATGAGACGCTGGTTGTTGCCGGCCGAAAAGGCGCCGTCCCGTCCCAGACTCAGCAGGGTCGGGTAGTTGTCCTCTTCGCCGTAGCCGACCGTGATGACGTTTGCTTTGGTGAGATCGATGCGCGCTTGCACCTGCTCGAGGGTGGCGCGACCCGCCTCGTCGTCACCATCGGAGACGACGATCACCGTCCCGGCCGTGACGATGCCGCGGTCTGAAGCCAACTTGCGATTGTTTTGGATCTCCTCGACTTCTTCGATGCCCTCGATGATGGCACCGTAGAGGTTGGTCGAGGCGGAGTCGTCGCCGCTCTCACTGGCGAGGGAGTCGAGGGTGGTCTTCGCAGCTGAGAAGTTCCCCGTGTCCGGCACGAACTCGTAGAGGCTGATTCCCCCGTCAAAGAGGTAGGCGGAGAAGCGAATCGGCGTGGTTTGAGCGTTCAGCTGATCCAAAAAACCGCTGATGGCGGTCTCGAGGGTCTCGAGCGCGCCGGCGCTGTCCTTGATGGAGTCGGAGACGTCGATCAGGACGTAGACGTGATGCGTGAACTCCTGATCGATGAAAGTCTGCGAGGACTCGGAGGGCAGGAGCTCTTCCCACTCCGGCGTGTCTTGCTTCTCTTCGACGATGAGGTCCGAGATCGGGAGGTCGAGGTAGGGCTCACCATTGCAGTAGCTGACCGAAAAGAGCATGCCGACGGCCGATCCCTCGGGCACCGAGCTGCGGCACTCCAAGGTGCGCACTTCGATACAGCTTTCGTCGAGCACACAGCTGCTCGCGGTGTCGCCCATGGTCTCGTGAATGTAGCCGGGGTCGCACTCGCAAGTCGGAAGCTCGAGATCGGAGAGCACACATCGCCCGCTGCCGCAGTCGAGGGCGAGACAGGGATCGTTGGTGCCCTCTTCGCCCTCTTCGCCCGTCTCCCCGGTCTCACCGCTGTCGCTGCTGGAGCTGTCGGTCGAGCTCGAGCTGCTCGAGGGGGTGGTGCCCCCTTCGCTCGACATCGGGACATCCTCGACGGGGGTGCACCCGAGTCCAATCCATGCACACGCAAGATAGGCGATTCGTGACGAGGCACGCATGCGGCCATGCTACCGACGGCCTGCGGTGGGCACCAGTGAGGATCACTCGACGTCGTCGAGGTAGTCGAAGAGCTTGCGACAGCTCGGCGGCAAGGCCTCACCGCCGACGCCGCGCTCTTGCGCGGCCGCGGCCAAGCTTCGGCCGGGGGTGGTGCTCTCGTCGGCTTTGGCCTGAAGGGATTTGCCCCACGCAGAATTCGACTCGAGTCCGGCGAAGTAGTCGGTCAAGGTCCCGTCGATGTAGTCGTGATCGACGGCGGCACACATGGCCTCGAGGTCCGAGTGTTCGTCGGGTGCCAGCGAGGCCGAGGGCGAAGGGGGAACTGCCGAGGGTGCAGTGCCCTCGTCTGCGGATCGGTTCCCACCTTCGGGCGTCGAGTTCGTGGCGGCCTCGGCCTCGGCCTCGGTCTTGCCGTCGCAGGCCGTGGCCAGCAGGGCCAAGAGCGGGAGAAGCGAGAGGACCGAAAGACGCGCGCGGGCCATGGGACGAGCTAGCACACGCCGTGCGCGGGATGGCAAGGCCGCCGGTGGCGTGTAGACTGCGGCCGGCTCGCGGGAAGCGCGCGCCGACCGCGACATCCGCCGGTCGCGACATCCCATGCAAGCGCCCAGTCACGCCCCCCACTCCAGCGCAGAGCTCGTCTGCGAGCTGTGTCGGGGCTTTTACGACCTGGGATGGGCCTCGGGGACGGGCGGTGGCATCTCGATTCGGGACGAGGACGGCATCTGGATCGCACCCAGCGGGGTGCAAAAGGAGCGCATCGCCGCGCGCGATGTCTTTTTGCTCGACGCCGCGCAGCTCGACGAGGCTCGGATCTTGCGCCGGGCGGCCGATCCGGCGCTGCGGATCTCGGAGTGCACGCCCTTGTTCTTCAATGCCTACCGCGACCGGGGGGCCGGCGCGGTCTTGCACAGCCACAGCATGTGGGCCGTGCTCGCGGCGCGCTTGTTCTCGCCCGAGGGCGGGGCGGCGCGCTTCGTGGTGCAGGGCCTCGAGATGCAAAAGGGCCTGCGCGGCAAGGGCTGCTTCGAGCGGGTAGAGATCCCCATCATCCCGAACACGGCCCGCGAGTGTGAGTTGACGGAGTCGATGGCCGCGGCGATGGCCGCGCACCCCGACGTGGACGCCGTGATGGTGGCCGGCCACGGCGTCTATGTGTGGGGCGAAAGCTGGGTTCAGGCCAAGACGCAGGCCGAGTGTTTGGACTACCTTTTCCGCGCCGTGGTCGAGGCCCATCGACTCGGCCTCCCCCTCGAGGGAAGCCCGGCGTAGCGCGAGCCCCAAAGAGAGACGAGCTGATGCGACTGGACTGGATCGATCCCCCCGCGGGTGCCGACGCGAAACCGAGCCTCGACGAGCTCGCCGCCATCGGTGTGCACCACGAGCGTTTGGAGCTCGGAGACGCCGCCTTCCAGCCCGCCTTGGACGCGCTCAAGGCCGCGCGGGGCTACGTCGAGCAAGACATCGTCGAGCTGCGCCCCGACACGCCGGGGCTCGAGGGCATCTGTGCCAAGTTTGCCGACGAGCACCTGCATACCGACGACGAGGTCCGCTTCGTCCTCGAGGGGGAGGGGATCTTCGACCTCCGTTCCCGCGAGGACCAGTGGATGCGCGTCACCGTCGAGGCCGGAGACCTCATCGTGGTTCCGGCCCATTTGCACCACCGATTTTTCTTGACCGAGAGCAAGCAGATCCGCTGTGTTCGCCTCTTCAAAGACGCCAGCGGCTGGGTTCCCCACTACCGCAGCGAGGCCTAGGCCCACGTGGCCCGCCTCGCGATTCGAGAACACGAGATGACCAACACCAACGACTACAAAGTTGCCGACATCGGCCTGGCCGACTTCGGACGCAAAGAGATCCGCCTCGCCGAAAAAGAGATGCCGGGCCTGATGGCCCTGCGCGAGAAGTACGGCGCACAAAAGCCCCTCGAAGGCGCCCGCATCGTGGGCTGCTTGCACATGACCATCCAGACCGCGGTGCTCATCGAGACGCTGACGGCGCTGGGGGCCAAGGTGCGCTGGTCGAGCTGCAACATCTTCTCGACCCAGGACCACGCGGCCGCGGCCGTCGCCGCCACCGGCGTCCCGGTCTTCGCTTGGAAGGGCGAGACCGAAGAAGAGTACTGGTGGTGCATCGAGCAGACCCTGCAGTGGCCCGAAGGCGAGCCGCCCAACATCTTGCTCGACGACGGCGGTGACCTCACCGCGGTGGTGCACAAAGATCACCCCGAGCTGCTCGACGCGATGGTCGGTGTCTCCGAGGAGACGACCACCGGCATCGCCGCCTTGCGTCGCATGGCCCAAAAAGGCGAGCTCAAGCTCGCGGCCATCAACGTCAACGACTCGGTCACCAAGTCGAAGTTCGACAACCTCTACGGTTGCCGCGAGAGCCTGGCCGACGGCATCAAGCGCGCCACCGACATCATGATCGCGGGCAAGACGGTGATCGTGGCCGGCTACGGCGACGTCGGCAAGGGCTGCGCCCAGTCGATGCGGGGCCTCGGCGCCCGCGTGCTGATCACCGAGATCGACCCCATCTGCGCGCTGCAAGCCGCGATGGAGGGTTTCGAAGTCGTGACCATGAACGACGCGGCCAGCCGCGGCGACATCTTCGTGACGGCCACCGGCTGCTGCGACGTCATCACCCTCGAGCACATGAAGGCGATGAAGGACGAGGCCATCGTCTGCAACATCGGTCACTTCGACGACGAGATCGACGTCGCGGCCCTCGAGAAGGACGGCTCGATCAAGGAGATCAACATCAAGCCGCAGGTCGACCGCTTCGTCTTCGACGACGGCCACGCCATCCTCTTGCTGGCCCGCGGCCGCCTCGTGAACCTGGGCTGCGCCACCGGCCACCCCAGCTTCGTGATGTCGAGCTCCTTCACCAACCAGGTGCTCGCGCAGATCACCTTGTGGACCGAGAAGGAGAAGTACCAGCGCGGCGAGGTCTACGTGCTCGAGAAGAAGCTCGACGAAGAGGTCGCCCGTCTGCACCTCGGCAAGCTCGGCGCCTCGTTGACCACGCTCACCGACAAGCAGTCGGAGTACCTCGGCTTGCCGGCCGAGGGCCCCTTCAAGCCGGAGCACTACCGCTACTAGCGCTCGTCACGTGGACGAAAAAAGGGAGGCGCCGCGGCGTCTCCCTTTTTTCGTCCACGGGGTCCTCGTCAGCGGAGCTCGGCGAGCTTCGCTTGAATCTCGGCGATGCGCTCGTCGGAGTTCTCGAGGGCGAGGATGAGTCGCTTTTTGCGGGCCTCGAACTGCTCGCGCGCCTCGTCGGGGTCGGCCGCGTTCTCGATGTTCTTCTCGATCTCGGGCAGCTTGTCGACGCCGCGCTGACGCATGTCGCGTAGACGCTGCGCGTCGGCGAGCTGGCGCTCCCACCAGTCGCGCTCGTCTTCCGGGGTGTCGAACTTCGGCGGCTCGCGGTCTGGGGCCTCCGAGCTCATGCCCTGATTGACCATCATGCCCGCGACGGCCGGGTTCATCCGGGTCTTGGGCGCGCCGTTGTTGGCGCCGTCGCGCGCGGCCCGGGTGGCGTCGTCGACATCGCGGGCCTCGAAGGCCGAGGCCTTGCCCTTGCCCTTGGCGCTGGCACTCGCGCTGGCCGCGTCCTCGCCGCCCGCGCCTTGGGTGGCGCTCTCGTCGCCGCCGCTGAAGATGAGCAGCCCCACCGCGACGAGGATGCCCACGCCGGCCAGGGCGGCGACCAACATGCCGCCTTCTTCGTTCTCAGGTCCTTTCGTGCCCTCGGGCGCGCTCATGGCGAGGGACTATAGCAGCCTCCCTGCCCACTGCATGGTGGTGATTGCGCGCCCCTGGGTGCCCAAAGGGCCCTCGAGCCCGTAGGATGCCGGGCCGTGGAGCAAGATCCACGCGATGCCCTGGCGGCCTTGAGCTGGCCCCTCGAAGCGCGAGGCGAAGACGGTCGCGAGCTCATCCACATCCCCTTGTCGGTGGACGCGGGGCATGCGGGCTATCGCCTCGACCGCTTCTTGGTGCGGCGCTTTGGTCGGCTCTCTCGCAACCGCGTCACCGCCATGCTGCGAGAGGGTCGAGTGCGTCGTGCGAGCGACGGGCAGGCCTTGACCAAGGGCGCCTTGCGCGTGCGCGAGGGGGACGGCTTGATCGTCTCGCGCCCGGCCCCGGACGAGCCCTCGGTCGTGTTGGACTACCGAGTCCTCTACGAGGATCCCCAGCTGCTGGTGATCGACAAGCCGGCCGGGCTGCCCGTACACCCCACGGCGCGCTACCACCATCACACGCTGACGGCGGTCATGCGCGAGCGCCTGGGCCCCGGCCACGGCTGGGAGATGGCCCACCGTCTCGACCGCGAGACCTCGGGCGTGATGGTCTTTGGGCGGCGCGGCGGCTCGGGGCCCGCGATCAAGGGGAGCTTTTTTCGCCGCGAGGTCGCCAAGGAATACCTCGCCGTGGTGCACGGCCACTTCGAAGGGCAACGCAGCGTCGACCTCACGCTCGGGCCGGCTGCGGGATCGAAGGTGCGCATCAAAGTAGGGCCACGGGCGCTCGACGATGGGGGCCAATCGGCACGGACCGAGCTCGAAGCGCTGGCCCACGGACGCTTCCGCGACGCGCCGGTGACCCTCGTGCGGGCGCAGCCCCGAACCGGTCGCACCCACCAGATCCGAGTGCACCTCGCCGAGATCGGACACGGGATCGTGGGCGACAAGCTCTACGGCATCGACGAGGCGCGTTTCATCGAAGTGGCGGACGGCCTGCGTCCGATGGCCGAGCTCGAAGCGGAGCTGGGACTGTCGCGCCACGCCCTGCATGCACATGCACTCACCTTCCCCCACCCCGAAGGCGGCGGCTCGGTGCGGTACGTCGCGCCTTGGCCGGCACAGCTATCGGCGATCATCGCCTGGCCCCCCGTGCAGGACTGAGCGCTTTTTGGCCCCGCTCGGCGCGCATCGCGTGCGCCCGCCTGGTCGAGAGCGCGCAAAAAGCGACGTGGGGTTCAAAGTTTGCCTTGGATCACGCTCGAAATGGGGGTCTCATTGGGCCATGCGCAAGTTCGCCATGATTACCCTTCTTCCCGTCCTCGCGTTGGGCCTCTCGGCCTGCGGTGACGACGGTTCCACCGAGGACAGCAGCTCGTCGACCGACGACACGACGACGACGAGCGAGAGCGAGAGCGAAGGGGAAAGTGAGGCCGGCACCGAGTCGGAGACCACTTCGACTACCGGTGACGGCGACGGAGATGGCGACGGAGATGGAGATGGCGACGGAGACGGCGATGGTGATGGAGATGGAGATGGAGACGGCGATGGTGACGGAGATGGCGACGGAGACGGCGCTGATTGTGCGACCGGCATGAGCTTCACCACGGTTCAGGGCAACCCCGAGCTCGACACGACGGTCACCGTTTCCGGTCTGATCAGCTGTGAGCTCGACATCACCTTGGTGGTGACCGGCGGCACGGCCTGCTTGGTCGACACCGGCGGCGGCACGGACTCCTACTTCATCGTCGACACGATGACCTTCCAGGATGTTCCCCCGCAAAGCTGCTCGCTGGCGCAGCTCGGTCTGAGCAACATCGTGCTGACCTCGGGAGGCATCGGGACCGAGGTCACCGTCCCGACCGCTGGCGGCATGACGATGGGCAACCAGCCCGTGATCCTCAACGGCGACGCGCAAGGCAGTGCCTTGGGCATGCCGATCGACGCACCGCTCGAGGACTTCGAGGGAAGCTTGCCCGAGGGAACGCTCTCGGTCGGTTCCGGGATCACCGTCACCTACGCCGACACCACCCACGTCGTGGCCCAGGGCATGCCGATGGTGTCGGGCCAGACCCTCACCGTGCAGGTCATCGGCCTCGAGGGCAGCGTCACCATCGACCCCTAGTCGGCGGATGCTCGAAAGGAAAGGGCGCCCACGCGGGCGCCCTTTTTCTTTGGGCGAAGCTCGCGGCTCAGGCGAAGCAGGTCGCGTAGACCGGCGGCAGGTGGTGGCTCAGCGCCTGCCAGCTGTCGCCGCCATTCTCGCTGACCCACACCGAGCCGGTGGTCGAGCCAAAGACGAGTCGCTCGCCGCTTTCGTCGATGTCCAGCGCGTGGCGGTACACCAGGTCGTAGGCCGCTTCCTTGGGCAGGCCCTCGCGCAGCACTTCGAAGCTCCGGCCGCCGTCCCGCGTGCGGGTGACGACCAGCTCGCCATCGACGGGGATCCGGTGTTGGTCGGAGACCGCCGGCACGAACCACGCGCACTCGGGGTCCTTGGGATGTACGGCCACCGCAAAGCCGAAGGTCGAAGGTCCGGCCTTTTCGATCTCCTGCCAGCTTCGGGCGCCGTCGACGCTGCGCCAGATCCCGCAGTGGTGCTGGCTCCACATGCGGTCGAAGTCGGCCGGGCAGGCGACCACGAGGTGCGGGTCTTGGGTGTTCGGATCGCCGGCGAGCTCGGGCGGCATGAAGTCGGCGCGCATGCCCTCGGCCCGCACGGTCCAGCTCGCACCCTCGTCGAGAGTCTCCCACACGCCGCCGCACGAGACACCCACCAGCACCCGTCGAGGGTCGCGGGGGTCGACCAAGATCGAGTGGATGCCGGGGTAGTCCGCGCCACCGCCCATCCACTTCTTGCGATCGGGGTGCAGCCACAAAGGCTCGCACAAGCTCCAGCTCTCGCCGCCATCCCGCGATCGAAACAAGCCGCCGGGGATGGTGCCGCACCACAAGTTTCCGCCCCCGTCGCCCGCGTTGGCGAAGGCCCAGATCCGCTTCAGTGACCAGGGCAGGGCTTCACCCGCGTGCGTCTCGTCGCCGTAGTCGGCGGGGCGCTCGGGATAACTCGGGACCGCGACCTCCGTCCATTCGACGCCGTCGTCGCTGCGGTGCAGCTTCACCCCGAAGTGGCCGTGGTCCAAGGCCGCATAGAAACGTCCGTCGCGCCGGTCGACGTGGCTCAAGGTGACGTTGTCGCCGACGAAGGCGCGCTGCCGTAGCGCCCAGCTCGCACCCTCGCGCTCGAAGGTGAAAAGGCCCTTGCGGGTGGAAACCAAGATGCGATCGGACATGAGTCTTCAACCTCCGGAGAGCGCTTGCATCACGTAGATCTCGGCGCCGTCGTCGATGGGGTCGCTGAGTTGTTGGCGGTCGCGCACCATCTCCCCGTCGACGAAAATGTTCATGTGGTGGCGCAAGGCGCCGTGCTCGTCGACGACATAGCCGGCGAGCTTTGGGTTGTCGGCGAAGAGACGGTCGAGGGCCTCGCGCACCGTGCGACCCGGGACCTCGCTCGACTCCGACGCCACGTGTCGGCGCAGGTTCTGGGTGAAGTGCACGGTCGCCACGGACCCGACGATACCCCGAGGACCTGGGCCTTCGCAGGGGCGGCCGCGTCCGCTTTCGGACACCGCTGCGGCCGGCTATGGTGCGCGCGTGGCCAAGCTCGACGCGGAGCAGCGACGCGACCTCGGACTCCTGATCGCCCGGGTGGGCATGGGGGCCATGTTCATGGTCCACGGCTGGCCCAAGATCAGCGGCGGTCCGGAGACCTGGGCGAAGATTGGCAAGGCCATGGGGGTGCTCGGCATCGACTTCGCGCCGACCTTCTGGGGCTTTTGTGCCGCCGTCTCGGAGTTCGTGGGCGGCCTTTTGCTGGCGACGGGCATCGCCTTCGTGCCCGCCGTGCTGACATTGATCTTCACCATGTTCGTCGCGGCCCTGGTGCACCTCGACAAGGGCGACGGCATCAAGGGGGCCAGCCACGCCATCGAAGCGGGCGTCGTCTTCATCGCGCTGGCCTTGACGGGCCCGGGGCGCTACGCCGTCGAATTGCGAAAGCGGCGCGAGAGCTGAGCCCCCGCGCCGCCGCGTGATCGAGTCGCCTCGGCTCAGCCGCCGTACTCGCTGACGCAGCCTTCGGCCGCCGACATCAGATCGGCGTCTTCGGGCTTTGCGGCCACGATGGCCTTGGCGTGCTCGAGCATCTTGGCCTGCTCGGCGCCTTCGAACTCGTAGCCCGAGTCCCACATGGCGACGAAGAGCTCACCGTGGGCCTTGGCGTCCGCTTTGTGCTTGTCGAGCTGGGCGACGACCTCGCCGACCTTCGGCTTGCAGGCCTCGCCGACGTCGAAGATGCGGCGCGAGGCCTCGGCCACCAAGGCCGGCTCTTCGTGCCCGAGCGACTTGGCGAGCAGCTCGCAAAGCTGCGCGTCCGCGACCACTTCCTCATCGAGGTTGACGAGCTCTTCGAAGGAGGCCGCACGAATCGCCGCGTTGGGGTTCTCGGCCCAGGCGAGCACCGACTGCGCGCAGGCGGCCGAGGTGCAAGACCAGGAGTTGAGGGTCGCGTCGATGAACACCTGGTTGTTGGTGCTCTTGAGGATCTCACCGTAGGCCTTGGCCTCGGCTTCGCCTTCGATGCGGGCGTCGGCGAAGAACTCCGACATGTTGCCGGCGACCTGGGGCACGGTCTCCTTGTTCAAGAAGCCGCCCATCGCTTGAATCTGCGCGGCCTCGGTCTTCACCGTGTCGGGCAGGTCGAACAAGGCGGTCACCGCCATGTAGCGGGCGGCCGGCTTGGGGTGATCCAAGTTGGCCAGCAGGGCGTCGCGCAGGGCCTTGGCCTTCGCGTCGTCGTCGACGTTGGCGTCGAGCAGCGCATCGTAGGCTTCGAAGGCGGCGTCGCAACCTTCGGGCTCGGAGAACTCCCAGCCTTCGAGACGAAGGGCTTCGGGCTTGTCTTCTTCGGGGTCGAGCTTCTTACCGCCGAGCGTGCAGTCGCCGAATCCGTCGAGGACCTTGCGAACCTTCGAGGCGAGCTCGGGGTCGGCGGCGACGGTGGGCGCGGGCGCGTCACCTCCGGCGGCGGGCGCATCGCCTTCGGCGGCGGGCGCATCACCTTCGGCGGCGGCGTCCTTCTTGCCGCAGGCGAGCAAGCTGGTGGCGAGGAGCAGGGCGCCCGAGAGTTGGAGCGTGTTTCGAACGAGGGGGAGACGCATGACGGCGGGAGGCTACCCGCCCGGACCCGCAGGGATCGAAAAATTGTGTCACCAAGAGCAAAAGCCCGGGGTCGCAAGAGGGGCGACTCAAAGGCGGCGGCCCGCGGACCGGATCATCGCCAGCACCCGCTGGCCCGTGCAACTCAAGCCCTCGGGGTCCATCGCCGCTTCGAGTCGACGAAGCTGCGAGCCGCGCTGGTGAGCAAGCTCGCGGTCCTCGGCGCTCAGGTCCCAAAAGTCGGGCGCCGCCGAGATGCGGCCATCGACGTCGACGGCCCGGTGGGCCGAGGCCACGGCCTCGAGGCTGGCCTCGCGTTCGCGTGCGTTCACGGCCGAACCCTCCCGACTTCGTCGAGTCGGACCCCACGCCCGGCCAGGCACTCGACGAGATACTTCCGGGCGCGGGTGAAGTTTTGCAAGAAGGTGTTGCGCTTCATCTTCAGTTGGGCGGCGAGCTGATGGTCACCAAGCGCCCCGGCGTCCCCGAGTCGGAGCATGAACACGGCCTTGGGCTTGGCGGGCAGCGCCTCGATGCAAAGCGCCAGGGCGCGGCGCAAGATCGGATCGCTCGCCGCGTCCTCCGTCTCGGCGGCGGGGTCCGCGGCTTCGAGCATTCGCTCGAGGGTCGGGGGATCCGCGAGCGAAGTCCGGGCCCGTCGACTCTCGTCGATGGCCAAGTTACGGGCGACGCGGATGGCGAAGCGCAAGCTGCTCTCGCCTTGGTGCTCGGGACGGATCTCGATGCGCCCGGCCACCTGCCACATGCGCAAGAGCGACTCTTGCACCACCGCCTCGACGTCCACGACTCTCGCAAAACTGCTCAAGCTCAGACGCAAGCGCGCCTCGGCGCCGGCGACCCAACGCCCGAAGGCGTCGGCATCGCCGGCGACGATGGCCGGCCAGTGATGGTCGAGCGGCGTCACGCCGGAATCTCGACCTCCCACTCACCGATCATGATGCGCGTCGGCGCGACTGCATCGTCATCGAGCATGAGGGCCAAGCGGACCACGCTGCCGGCCGAGAGCTCGCCCGCGCGGGTGCTTTGCGCGGCGTCGAGCTCGAGCTCGAGCTCCTTGCCTTCGGCATCCCAGGCTCGAAGCGCGGCCCCGGGATCCCAACGCAGGGCTCCCTCGCCCTCCAGCGCAAAGCTGATCACCCAGCGGCCGCCTTTGCGCAGCAAGACCCGCGCCCGAAGGACCGACATGGCGAAGCCCTCGGCGGCGGCAAAGGCCTCGGCTTCCATGTCGTCGAAGT
>JAUIJR010000585.1 GCA_030431075.1 Polyangia bacterium
CGCATGATGGACCCCGAGTTGATCGTCGACGCGGTCGAGCGGTGGCGGGCCGAGACCTCGCCGGGCGCGTGGGCCGGCCGGCACTTGTTGGTGAGCACGGGTCCGACGCGCGCCTACCTCGATCCCGTGCGCTTCGTGTCGAACGCGAGCACCGGCGCCATGGGGGTGGCCATCGCCCAGGCCGCCTTGGATCTCGGGGCCGCGGTCACCTTGGTCGCGGGGCCCTTGCAGGTGCCCGGCCCACGCGGCGCTCGCTTGCGTCGCGTCGACGTGGAGACGGCCGGCGAGATGTTGGCTGCGATGCGCGAGCGCTTGGGGGCCGAGCCCGTCGATGCGGTCGCCATGGTCGCGGCCGTCGCCGACTTCGCGCCGGCCGAGGCCGCTGGGGCGAAGCTCGACAAAGACGCGACCTTGGCCGGCTTCTCCGAGATGGCCTGGACGCGCGAGCCCGACATCCTCGCCACCTTGTGCGCCGAGCGTTCGGCCGCCGGGAAAGACGCGCCATTTTTCTTGGGCTTCGCGGCGCAGACGGTCGACGCCGAGAGCGCGACCGAGCGCGAGGCGGCCCTGGTCGCCTACGCGCGAGAGAAGCTCGCCCGCAAGGGGGCCGACGCCATCTTCGTGAACCGCGTCGGCGTGGCCGGGACGGGCTTTGGCAGTCCGACGAACACGGGGTGGTGGGTCGACGGCGAAGAGGTCGTGGGCAGCGGTCCGACGCGGCCCAAAGCCGAGCTCGGGCGCTGGCTGGTGGAGCGGATCGGGGCGGCCCTCGGGGGGCAGCGAGGACGCGCCGCCTCGTGAGCGGCGCCGAAGAACTCGACGCCCAGGGGCTCGCAGCGGCCTTTCGGGCGCATCTCGAGCACTTGGGGCAGTTCAAGGGGGCGCGCTACGGCTCTGCGGCCGCGAGCCCGCGCGCGCAAGCCCTGCCCACAACGCAGGGCGGGCCGAGCGAGGCAAAGCACGCGGACGAAAGCGCGGTCGCCAAGCCCGCGCCCGTGCCCAGCGAGGCGCCCCCGCGTGAAGACATCGGCACCTTGCAACGCCGGGTGCGTCGCGAACAAGCGCAGCAGTGGCCGGCCGCCAAAAAGCTCGAGTACCTGCGCACCAAGGTGGTCGGGGACTGCACCCGCTGTCCGCTCTCTCGCTCGCGCACCAAGCTCGTCTTCGGGGTCGGCAATCCGGACGCGCGCATCGTCTTCGTGGGCGAGGCGCCGGGGCGAGACGAAGACCAGCAAGGCGAGCCCTTCGTCGGCGCGGCTGGGCAGCGGCTCGACCAGTGGATCGAGGCCATCGGACTTCGGCGCGAAGATGTCTACATAGCGAACGTCCTCAAGTGTCGCCCGCCGGGTAACCGCGATCCGCATCCCAAAGAAGTCGCGACCTGCAGCCCCTTCGTGCACGCGCAACTTCGGGCCATCGCACCCGCGGTCGTCGTCGCGCTCGGTCGCTTCGCCGGCAACTTGTTGGTCGGCGGCAACGCACCGATGTACCGGATGCGCGAGTCGGTGCATCGCTACCGCGACCCCAAAAACGAACTCGAACTTCCGGTGGTGGTGACCTACCACCCGAGCTACGTGCTGCGCCGCGAGGGGGAGTCGAAGTCGGGCCGACCAGATGTCGGCGGCGATGGCAAGACGGAAGAACAAAAAGTTCTAGACGACCTCCAGCGCGCCAAAAACTTGCTGCGCGCTTGAGTGTTCGCGCGCGCGTCCGTGTGCGCGCGATGCTTCGAGATCCGGTTGACGATCTCCGAAGCGATCTCTATCTTGGTCTCCCTTCGACATCCCTGCGCGCGGGCAGACCTCGAAGCGACGACCTCTCGTTCCCCGCGACTCGACCCACCCGACATGACCAAGGCAGAACTCATCGATCGGATCGCTCGTTCTCGAGATCTCCCGCCCGATGTCACGAAGAAGTGCATCGCGGAGATCGTGGACATCGCTTTCGATGAACTCTCCAGCTACTTCGTTCGCGCGAAGATCACCCGAAATCAGACGCCCCGCTTCACGATGCCGGGCTTCGGGACCTTCACCAAAAAGCGCCGCGCGCCGCGAAAAGGCGTGAACCCGCAGACCCTCGAGCCGATGCAGATCGCGGGCTACGACACCTTGGATTTCAAGCCGGGGGCCGAGCTCAAGCAAGCGCTCAACGAGTCGCGCAGCGTCAAATCCGGATCGCGACGCAAGTCCTCGGGGAGCACCCGCCGGAGCAAAGAGGGGAGCGGCCCCAAGCGCGCGGCCAGCGGACGTCGAGCCGCCGGTATCGCCGGGCGTCGTCTGAAACGACGCGACGAGCTGGAGTTCCCGGACTTCGACGACAACGTCTTGCCCGAGGCGCCGCTGCAGCGATCTCGCGGGCGCCGTCGCCGCAAGAACGACGACGAATCCACCGGTTGAGGGGCATCGTCGCGGCCCACATGTCGCTACACTGCCGCGCATGAGCCAAGGCTCCGAGGCCGGCCGTGACCGCATCTTTGCCGCTTTCGCCGAGTTCGGCCTGCGGCGGCGTGGGCTGCTCGCGCTGATCGTGCTGAGCTTGTTGGGCGCGTCCTTGTGGATGGGTCGCGACATGAAGATTCAGACCTCGCGCTACGGTCTGGTCAGCGAAGAGAACGCCTACCAAAAGCGGATGATCGATTTCTTCGAGCGCTTCGGCTACCCCGACGCGCCGGTCTTCGTGATCCGTGGCGGCGACGAGGCGCAACGGCGCGCGATCGTCGACGGCATCAGCGAGCAGCTCGAGGCCGACCCGATGTTCGAAGGCCGGGTCTTCGGCCGCTTGGGCGCGGAGTCCATCGCCGAGGTGCTCTTGTTGCAAGAGCCCGGCGCGCTGGCCGAGCTGCGCGAGCAGATGGGGGAGGGGGTCGACCTCTCGAGCTCGATCGAAAAAGGTGTGCCCGGGCTCTTGCTCGCGGTCGAGGCCCAGCTGCTCGGCGGGCTCGATGCGGGCACGGCCGAGTCGGGAGAGCCCGAGAAAGTCGATGACGGCCTGCGCCGCCTGGGGCA
>JAUIJR010000074.1 GCA_030431075.1 Polyangia bacterium
CGCATGCAGCTCGCGCCCGACGGCAGCGTCGAGGCCGCGAGCGCCGAGGTGGTGCCCGAGGACGCCGACTTTCGCGCCTGTGTGGAGGACGCCGCCCGCGGCTACCGCTTCGCCCCGCTGCGCGACGGCGACGCCCGCGAGGTCACCGAAGCCTTCGATTTCGACTGAGTCCCTCTCAGGGCGCCGCCACGGGCCAGCGCAATTCGCGCCCGCCATGTGGGCTTGCGCAGCACTTCACGCCTTGCGCGGGCCGGCTCGGGTCATTTAGCTTCCGCCGGCCATGCAACGCACTTTCGCGGTCATCAAGCCGGACGCCGTCGCCGCCGGATACCAAGGCGCCATCGTCTCCCGCATCCAAGAGTCGGGCCTCAAGGTCGTGGCCATGAAGGCCATTCGCCTCTCCGAAGCCCAGGCGCGCGGCTTTTACCACGTGCACAGCGAGCGACCCTTCTTCAACGACCTCGTCACCTTCATGACCGAAGGTCCGATCGTCGCCATGGTCCTCGAAGGTGAGGACGCCATCAAGCGCTGGCGCGACCTCATGGGTCCGACCAACGCCTCCGAGGCGCCCAAGGGCACCTTGCGCGGTGACTTCGGCACCAACATCGAGCGCAACGCCACTCACGGCAGCGACGCGGTCGACACCGCGGCCTTCGAAGTCGGCTACTTCTTCTCGGGCCTCGAGCTCGCCGGTCTTTGAGCCTCGGCGAGGGCTTCGCCCCTCGCTTCGACTTTTGTCGCCACCGGGTCGCCCGGGCGTCTAGGATGCCCGGGCGTCTCTCGTTCGAATCCCGCCACTTCGCCCATGTCCGAGCTCTTCTCCATTCGCCGCCCCCAAGGTCCGATCCCGGCCTCGGACAAAGTGCGCGTGCGGGGCATGAGCCACGAGGAGCTCGGGGCCTGGCTGACGGAGGCGCTGGGTGCTCCGCGCTACCGCAGCGATCAGATCTTCAAGTGGATCCATGAAAAGCGGGTCCGCAGCTTCGACGCGATGAGCAACGTGCCCGCGGCCGAGCGCGCGCGCCTCGAGGAACTCGCTACGCTCGAAGGCCACGCCCTCGATGCCGTGGCCACGGCCAAAGACGGCACGCGCAAGCTTCGTCTGCGCACCAGCGACGGGCAGTTCATCGAGTCGGTGCTCATCCCCAACGACGAGCGGGGCTACACCCAGTGCATCAGCTCGCAGGTCGGCTGCGCCCTGAACTGCCGCTTTTGTGCCACCGCCTCGCTGGGCTTTTTGCGCAACTTGCATGCGGCCGAGATCGTCGACCAGGTCTACCTCGCCCAGGACATGCTCGAGCGCGAGGCCGAGCAAAGCGGCGCGCAGTGGCCCGAGCGCGTGACCAACTTGGTCTACATGGGGATGGGCGAGCCCCTGCACAACTACAACCACGTGCGCAGCTCGCTGGGCATCTTGACCGATGCAAAGGGCGCGGGCTTGTCGGGCAAGCGGATCACCGTCTCGACCTCGGGCTTGGTGCCGGCCATCGAGCGTTTCGGCCGCGAAGGCCTGGGGCACGAGGTCGGCCTGGCCGTGAGCTTGAACGCCACCACCGACGCCGTGCGCGACGAGGTGATGCCCATCAACCAACGCTGGAACATCGCCACCTTGCTCGCGGCCGTCGACGGCGTACCGATGCAGCGCCGCCGCCGGATCACCTTCGAGTACGTGCTCTTGGCCGAGGTCAACGACAGCGACGACGACGCGCGCAGGCTACTTCGCCTCTTGCGGGGCTTTCGCTGCCACGTCAACGTCATCCCCTTCAATCCCCACGCCCACGCGCCCTACCGTCGGCCGGACCCCGAGCGCGTTCGCAAGTTCATGCACATCCTGCGCACCGCGAAGCTGCCCGCCTACCTCCGAACCCCGCGCGGGGACGACATTCAAGCCGCCTGCGGGCAGCTCGCCTTGGAGGCCTCGGCATGAACACGAAGCGCGCCCTGCCCCTCGCCGGGCTGCTCACGGCCGTGGCCATCGCCCTCCCCGCCGCGACGGCACGCGCACAAGACCCGGCCCCGGCACCCGAGGCCGCGGACGCGGACGCGCCGACCTTGAGCGAGCTGCTGCTCGAGCTCGGCAAGGCCCAACAACTCGCCAACGAAGACCCGGCCGTGGGGGCCCCCAAGCTCTCGGCCGTCCTCGAAGGGATGCACGACTTCCCGACCGAGCTCGCCGCGGATCCAGCCGCGCAAGCCGCCCGCCTCGAAGGCCTGCTCATCTTGGCGCGCGCGCGCTTGAACCTCGGCGACGAGGCCGCCGCCAGCGCGGCCCTCGACGAGGCCCTGCGCTGCGCCCACGGCGAAGCCCTCGACGCCGGACGCCTCGGCCCGAGCTTGGGCGCCCTCGAGACCCAACGCCGCGAGGCCCTCGGCGCGCCCGCGCCGGTACGCGTGAGCTGCTCGGTGCCCTGCCGGATCTACGTCGACGAGCGCGAGTCCGATCCGCACACCCAGCTGCCCACCGGCACCTATCGCGTCTTCATCGAAGCGAAAGAGGCCGACGGCCCCGCGCCCCTCGACACCGAGATTCACGTCGAGGCCGGAGCGCCCCCGGTCGAGTTGAGTTTTGGTCCGGCGCCGGCCAGCGAAGGCCCCGAGCTCCCCGCCACCGGCGACGACCCGGCCCGCGAAGGCACGCGCCAGGACCGGCCGAGTCGCGGCGCGAGCGGTCGACTCTTGCCCCGCTGGGCCGAGATCACGGGCATGGCCCTGGGCGCCGTCGCCGTCGGCACCGGGGTGGCCCTGCTCGTCCTCGACGGACGCTGCAGCGACGGCGGCAGTGTGTCGGGACCCGAGGCTTGCGACGACCTCTACAACACCGACCTGCCCGGCATCGTGAGCGTCGGCGCCGGCGGAGCGTTGCTGCTCGGCGGCGGCGTGCTGCTCGGTGTCGACGAGGTCCGGGCGAAGCGACGCGCCGAAGCCCAGCTCGCCCCGAGCGGGATCCGCGTCCGTTTTTGAGACCTGGTCCCGGACTCGGTCGATCCCGAGATCCCCTGCCGATGGGCCGGTTGCGGCCACATTTTCGGACAATTGCGGTGCATCACACCGAATTTTCGGAGATCGTTGGGATTTAAAACTTGCACGGGCGCACCCAAAGCTGTCATTACTGTTTGGAGTCGTCGTCGACTTCCACTAAAACGAACGGCGACAGCAGCCTACATAGGCACGCAGGGGACCCATGAAAACCACCAAACTGTTCACCATCTTCGCGATCGCGGGGAGCCTGACCTTGACCGCCTGCGGCAAGGACAGCGGCTCCGACGACTCCACCTCTTCTTCTTCCTCCGCTTCGGCGGGTTCGGGCTCCGAGGGCTCCGGCTCCGAGGGCGAGACCGGTGAGTCCGGCTCGACGATGACGACGACCTCCGACAGCTCGGGCAGCTTCGTCGGCACCGACGCGGCGATGTCCTGCGGCGAGAGCTGCGACATCTGGACCCCCGGCGACTGCGGCTCCGGCCAAAAGTGCACCGCCGTCGGCTGTGAAGTCGGCACCACCGCGTGGGACTCCAACGTCTGCCGCGACGTCCAAGGCACCAAGCAGCTCGGCGACGAGTGCGAGTACCTCGGCACCGGCATCGACGGAAACGACGACTGTGACGACGGCACCATGTGCTGGAACGTCGACGCCGACACCGGCCTCGGCACCTGCATCGCCTTCTGCACCGGTTCGGCCGCGGCCCCCAGCTGCGCCTCCGGCACCAGCTGCGTCATCGCCAACGACGGTGTGCTTCCGATCTGCTTGCCCGGTTGCGACCCGCTGGTCCAAGACTGCGACAACGGCGATCTTTGCATCCCGGACTTCAACGACACCGGCTTCGTGTGCGTCCTCGACGCCTCCGGTGGCATGGCCCCCTACGGCACGCCCTGCGAGTACGCGAACAGCTGCAACAACGGCTTGATCTGCATCGCCTCCGAGGCCGTGCCCGAGCCCGACTGCGCGACCGCTTCGGGTTGCTGCTCGCCCATGTGCGACATCAACGAGGCGAACACCTGCCCCGGCGCCGGCCAATCCTGCGAGAGCCTCTACGAGGCTGGCATGGAGCCCCCCGGCTACGAGCATATGGGCGTCTGCGCCGTCCCGACCGGCTAGTCCCCACCGGACTTTCGGAACCACGAGGAGGGTCGCCCACGGGCGGCCCTCTTTGTTTGTGGCGACGAAAAATGGGCCCCGTCCACCATTGGACGGGGCCCGGTCCCGAGAACGCCGCGGGTGCGGTCGTTCGACTCCGCCCGGGGCGATGCGCGCCCCGGGGAACTTTGTGATCAGCGGCCCGGGAAGGGGTCGGCGTAGTCCCGGCGATGATCGTGCACGGGGTACGGGGGCGGCGGCTCGGCGTAGCGCGGCGCGTCCTCGGCGAAAAAGGCGAAGCCGATGACGCCCACGTTGCGGGCTTTGCCTTTGCGGCCGGCGTAGCTGTCTTGAATGCTCGAGAAGCGGAAGGCGGCGACCGAGGCGTCGCTGGTGCGCCAGCCGTCGATCTGCAGGCTCGACCAGGGCTCGACCACATAGCCGCGCTTTTTGTAGCTGCCGGGCTCGCCGTCGATCACGTCGAGGCCGTCGACCGAGGCGACCACCTCATAGCGTTGGCCGGTGTCGTTGTGCACCGACAAGAGGTAGCGCGAGCCGGGCTCGCCGACCGCGTACTGGCGCTCGGCCACGCGCCCGCCGGACAGGGTGTTCCCGTACTCGTCTTGCAGCGAGACGGACAGGCCGCTGTTTTGCTCGGCGGCGCCGGACCAGTTGGGGTGGCGCCAGCCGGCGCGGCGGGCCGCCGCTTCGACGCCGGCCCAGTCGTCGTACCAAAGGCTCATCACCACGTCGGGGCGGTTGCGATGCTGGCGCTGGAACTCCACCGAGCGAACCGTGCTGTAGCGCTGCTCACCGTAGGCGGTGCCCAGGCCCGGGCGATGGACCGAGTCGCGCTCGCGCATCTGGGCGCGCCGCGAGCTGTCGTCGGCGTACTGGGCCTCGGCCTCTTCCATCGGCATCGAAGCGCCGGCGGCGTCGGCTCCCGCGGGGGCCGAGGGGCCCGAGTAGCTGCCCTCGCCTTCGGTGTAGGTCGGGTGCGGACCGGTCTGACCGAGGTCGGAGCCGTAGGCTTTGTCCTTCGAGCTGCCGGCGCAGGCGGAGAGGGCGACAATGCCGAGCAGCGCCAGCAGGTGGGCGAAGCGGAGTCGGCGGAGGGCGGAGTACAAGGCAGGGCGTCGCATGGCGTCGTTGTGCCGCCCGAACGCGGGCCCCCTGCCCTGCCCTTACACCGAGCACAAAAAAGGCGCCCAGGGGCTCCCGGGCGCCTTTGGTGGGCGCAAGCGCGGCCTCGCCGAGGCCGCTAGGGGCTTGGCGCGGCGCCTTCGACGATCCGCAGCTCCATCCCCATCTCGAGGTCCATGGCCATGGACTGCTTTTGCCCCATCGCGTCGATCTCCATCGCCATGTGGGTCTCGAGGTCCATCGTCGAGATCCGGGGCATCGGCTCGCGCATGTTCATCTCGATCTTTCCTTTTCCCGTAGACTCCATCTTCTCGACGTCGACTTGGGTCCCGGGCGGTAGCCCCGGCGGGGCGAAGTCGCCGGGCGCCATCTCCTGTTCGATCTGCACCGAGAGGCTCACCGTGTCGCCGGCCAGCGCGTCGAGGGTGTAGGTCGCCCGCTGTACCAGCTTCATCCCCATGTTCTCGATCACCGTCGTGGCCACCCACGAGGCACCGACCCCGACCGGCTCGCTGGGCAGGGGCACGGCCAGGCGGCCCGCGCTCTCGCCCATCGAGCGCATGGTCTGCCGCACGTTGTCGGGGAGTCCCGTCGGGATCTCGAGAAAGCCCGCCACCACGGCGCCGCTGGCGTCGATGGTCGTCTCGGACTTCATGCCCGAAAAGCCGGCCATCTGCGTGCGCAAGTTGGCCACCAAGCGCGGATCGACGCCGTCGTCGTCGAGCACTTCGAAGGCGCCGAGGGTCAAGCGCGTGGCGACCTCTCCATTGGGTCGCTTCTCGACGACCTCGAGCAGCCCCGAGGCCACCATGGGCGGCGTCGTGACGGGCGGCGTCTGCTGCACGCCCATCTTCATGCCCATGGTCATGCCCATCTCCATCTCCATCTTCACCGAGCGGCCGGCGTCGGGATCGAAGCGGAGCTCTCGGCGCGGTTCGGCCCCAGGCTCGAGGATCTCGATCTTCGGCGGCTCGCCGGGGGTCACCTCGACCCGCTCGAACTCCCCCGCCGCCGGACTCTCCCCGGCCGCGGCGTCCGGCTTCGACTGTGACTGGGCGCTGGACTGGGGATCCTCTTTTTTGGCGCACGCCGCGAGCGACGGCGCCAAGCCAAAGGCGAGCAGCCAGACGAGCCCGCGCCTCAAGGCTGCATCCCCCGTTGGGCCGAGTTCTCCTCTTGACCGGCGTTGAGGATCGCATCGTCGCGCTCTTGGAGCTGACCTTCGACCTCGTGGATGTTCTTTTTGGCCGTCTCGACCTGCTCACCGGCCATGGTGCGGGCCTTGGCGCCCTCGGCCACGGACTTGCCGTCGTCGGCGGGCGCCGGCTCCTCTTTTTTGTCGCAAGCCGCGAAGGCCAAGCAAAGGGCCAGCGGGATCAAAATGCGCGCGTGCATGGGGCATCAGACCACGATGCCCGCGGCGCCGAAAGGGGGCCCGATCTGGCCGCTCAGCCGCGCAAGCTGGCGAAACCCACGCGACCGTAGTCCGTGAGCGCCTGCATGCGCGCGATGAGTTCGGCTTGGCCCTCGGCGTGGTAGCTGCTGCGGACCAGGGGCCCCGACTCGACGTGCGCGATGCCCCGCGCGCGGGCGTAGTCGGCGAAGGCCGCAAACTCGGCGGGCTCGACGTAGCGATCGATCTGCAGGTGCTTTTTGCTCGGCTGCAGGTACTGGCCGAGGGTCAAGATCGTCAGGCCCAGCTCGCCGAGCTGGTCGATGACCTCGTGCATCTCGGCTTCGCGCTCGCCGAGGCCCAGCATGATGCCGGTCTTGGTCAGCGCGCCGCGCTCGCGCGCGTGCCGAAGCACCTCGAAGCTGCGATCGTAGCGGGCCTGCACGCGAACCTCCCGGCTCAGGCGCGGCACCGTCTCGAGGTTGTGGGCAAAGACGTCGGGTCCGGCGTCGAGCACGGTGTCGACGTCTTGCATCTTGCCTTTGAAGTCGGGGACGAGGACCTCGATGGTCATCTGCGGCGCACGCAGGTGGCAGGCCTCGAGGGTGCGCGCCCAGATCGAAGCGCCACCGTCTTTGAGGTCGTCGCGGTCGACCGAGGTGATGACCGTGTGGTTCAAGTCGAGCTCGCCCAAGATCTGGGCGACGCGCTCGGGCTCCCCTTCGTCGACCGGCAGCGGCCGGCCGGTCTTCACGTCGCAAAAGCGACACGAGCGGGTGCAGATGTCACCGAGGATCATGATGGTGAGCGCGCGGTTGTTCCAGCACTCGCCGATGTTCGGGCAGCCGGCCGACTGACACACCGTGTGCAGGTTCAGCTCTTTGACACGCGCGCGCAGATCCCGGTAGCCCTCGCCACCCGGCATCGGAACGCGCAACCACTTGGGGTGGCGGCGTCGGGCGGGCGGCGAATCGGCCCTCGAATCGGTCTGGGCGTCGACCAGGGGCAGGCGCACGGTCACCGAGTGGGTCTAGCACAAAAGCGCGCCCCGAGCCCCGCGCAGCGCTCGTGCCGACGCGGCGCCAGGGGCGTCCAGGGGCGTCCTCGCGCCCGCCACGGCCGATCGCCAGGGCGCTCGGCCAGGCCTTGGCAGCGCGGCCGCCTTTGCTATGGTCCCCGCACATGTTCGAGAAGCTCCGCGACGCGAACGAGAACGTCAGTGCCCTCGCCTTTTTGGCGATGAGCTTCGCGGCGCTGTACGTGATCGCCGGGGTCGTGCACCCCGAGCTCTTCGGCATGGGCGATGCGAATGCCGATGTCCCGGATGCGGCCGCTGCCCCGGTCCGAGCTCCCGCGAACACCGTGCCCGCCGACGCCCCGTCGGGGTCACGACCCAACCAATGAAGCTCCGCGCGTGCGCGCGAGGGCCTCGACCGCGGCTACGCGAGCGCTCGATCTTCGCGTCGCCACGCGCGAGAAAAAGTCGAATCAAAGGCGCCCGAAGGGGTGTCGGCCCGCGCGTCTTGGGCTAGGGTCAGCGCCCCATGGCCACCCTACTCGAGCGAGGACGTTCCCACGACTGCGGTTCATTGCGCGGGGAGCACATCGGCGATGACGTCGTGCTCTTCGGGTGGGTGAATTTTCGGCGTGACCATGGCGGGCGCATCTTCATCGACTTGCGCGACCGCGAGGGGCTGACGCAGATCGTCTTTGGCCCGGACATCGACGGCAGCGCCCACGAGGCCGCCCAGGCCCTGCGCTCCGAGTTTTGCATCGGCGTGCGTGGCAAGGTCATCTCGCGCGGCGACAACGTCAACGAGAAGATGCCGACGGGCGCGATCGAGGTCGAGGTCAGCGAGCTCGAGATCTTCAGCGAGAGCCAGACGCCGCCCTTCAACGTGGCCGACGACGAGCGCCTCGAGACCAACGAGAACCTGCGCCTCAAGTACCGCTACTTGGACCTGCGTCGCCCGAGCTTGCAGCGCAACTTCATCTTGCGCTCGAAGCTCGGCACGCTGACCCGCGCGCACATGTCCGGCGAGGGCTTCCTCGAGCTCGAGACCCCCTACATGGTCAAGTACACGCCCGGCGGCGCCCGCAACTTCTTGGTGCCCAGCCGCCTCGCGCCCGGCAGCTTTTACGCCCTGGCCGAGAGCCCGCAGATCTTCAAGCAGCTCTTCATGGTCTCGGGCTTCGACAAGTACTTCCAGATCACGCGCTGCTTTCGCGACGAGGATCTGCGCAACGATCGCCAGCCCGAGTTCACCCAGATCGACGTCGAGATGAGCTTCGCCACCCCCGAGCGCGTGGCCGAGCCCATCGAACGCCTGATGCAGCGCGCATGGAAAGAGCTGCTCGGGGTCGAGCTGCCCGCCACCTTCCCGCGCATGACCTGGGAAGAGGCGATGAACCGCTACGGCTCCGACAAGCCCGACACGCGTTTTGGCATGGAGATCATCGACGCCAAGGCGGCCACGGCCGGCTGCGGCTTCGCGGTCTTCGAGAAGGCCGAGTACGTGAAGTGCTTGTGCGTCCCCGCCGACAAGGCCGGGACCCTCGGGCGCAACCAGCTCGACAAGCTCACCGCCTTCGCCAAAAAGCGCGAGTCGGGCGGCGCCAAGGGCCTGGCGTGGGCCAACATCCAAGAGGACCTCACCTGGAAGGCCCCCTTCGCCAAGTTCATCGACGAGGCCAAGCAAAAAGAGATGTCCCAGGCCCTCGGGGCCGAGGCGGGCAGCTTGCTGCTCTTCATCGCCGACGACTTCGAGACCACCCACACCGTTCTGTGCTCCTTGCGCCTCAAGCTGCGCGACGATCTGGGCATGCTCGGCGACGCGCCCGAGAATCAGTGGCGCTTCTTGTGGGTCACCGACTTCCCCTTGTTCGAGAAGAACGAAAAGGGGCAGTGGACCTCGAGCCACCACCCCTTCACCATGCCGCGGGCCGAGCACATCGAGCACCTCGTGTCCGACCCGGGCCGCGTGCGGGCCTTGGCCTACGACCTCGTCCTCAACGGCAACGAGGTCGGCGGCGGCTCGATCCGTATTCACCGGCGTGACATTCAAGCCAAGGTCTTCGAGGGCCTGGGCTTGAGCGACGAAGAGGCCCAACAAAAGTTCGGCTTCTTGCTCGAGGCCTTCACCTACGGGCCGCCGCCGCACGGGGGCATCGCGCTGGGCGTCGATCGACTGGCCATGCTCATGTCGGGGGCGACCTCCTTGCGTGACGTGATCGCCTTCCCCAAGACCCAAAAGGGGCAGGACCTCATGACCAACTGCCCGAACCCGGCCGACGAAGCCCAGCTCGCGGAGCTATACTTGCGTCACCGGCCGCTGCCCGGGGATGAGGGCGACGCGCCCAAGCCCGAGTAGAGACCGCCCCCTCTCCCACCCAGCCGCGTAGAGACCCCGGCGATGGCTGAGACCCCTCGAGACCCAACGAAGCCCAAGCCCACGCGGCGCGAGCGTCGTCGGGCCCGTCGGGCCGCGCGTGGCCCCTGGGATCGATTCTGGCCCCGGGCCGGCGCGGCCGCGTTGACGGGCGCCTTCATGGTGCTCGGCGTGCCCGAGACCAACTGGTGGTGGCTCGGCTTTTGCGCCTGGATCCCGCTGTTTTGGGCGATGGAGGGGCTCTCGGGCCGTCGCGCCTTTTTGATGGGCCTCATCTCCGGAGTGACGGCCATCTTCTTCGGCTTTTTTTGGATGACCGAGCTGCTGACCCGCTTCGCCGGCTTGCCGCAGCTCATCGCCTCGCCCATCCACCTACTTTTCTCCTTCTATCACGGGCTCGCCTGGGCCATCCCCGCCGGCGTCGTCGGCTTCATTCGACATCGAGGCGGCAGCGCGCACCTGCTTTGGGTGATGCCGCTGGCCTGGGTGGTGACCGAGGCCTTCATGCCCAACATCTTCCCGACCTTCATGGCGCTGATGTGGTGTTGGCAGCCGCTGTGGATCCAAACGGCTGATATCGGCGGGGTCATCATGGTCAGCTTCATCATGTTGCTGATCAACGCGGGCCTGTACGAGAGCTGGCGTGCGTGGAGTGGTGGCCAGCGCGCGCAGCTCAAACTGGCCGCGGGGGTGACGCTGGCCGCCTTGGTGCTGACACCGGCCTACGGCGCGTGGCGCATCGCCGCCGTCGATCGCCTCATCGAGACCGCCCCCAAGCTGCGGATCGGCGTGGTGCAGGGCAACTTCGGAATCTTCACCTACACGCGCAGCAAGATGAAGCGGCGCATCTTGGCCGAGATGCAGCGCGTCTCGGCCGAGCTCGCGGCCGAGGGCGCGCAGGTGGTCACCTGGGGCGAGACCGCCTACCCCTACCTGAGCTTTGGGCGCGAAGAGAACCAGCACGACCTGCCGGAGAACAACTACCGGCGGGTCCGTCGCGGCTTCGACATCCCGATCATCTTTGGGGCGGTGACGGCCGACGCGAGCGGCCAAAACCCCTACCCCTGGAACAGCGCCTTCGCCATGGACGCCGAGGGCAAGGTCACCGGGCGCTACGACAAGAACTACCCGCTCATCTTCGGTGAGTACGTCCCCATCGTGGACCCGGAGTGGTTCATCGACCTCATCCCCTCGGCCTCGCACCTCAACCGCGGCGAGGGCCCCGAGCTGCTCGAGATCGAGGGCTACGCGATCGGGGCGATGATCTGCTACGAGGACATCTTGCCCCACTTCACCCGCGAGGTCGTGAACGCGGGCGCCTCGGTCTTGGTCAACCTCACCAACGACTCCTGGTTCGGCAAGACCCGCGAGCAGGCCGAGCACCTGGGCCTGGCCGTCTTTCGTGCGGTGGAGCACCGGCGCGGTCTGGTCCGCGTCGTGAACGCGGGCATCAGCGCCTACGTCGACCCGGCCGGGCGCGTCGTCCAAAGCACCGAGGTCACCGACTCCGACGTCGAGGGCTACCAAGGCGCCGTCGGATTCAACGCCGACGTCCCCATGGTCGACCCCGAGTTCCGCACCTTCTACGGGCGGACCGGATCGGGCTTCGCCTTCTTGTGCTTGGGCGCTTTGGTCTTCTTGGGGCGAAAGCGCGGTGAGCGAAGCGCGAAGGCCAAGCCGCCGGCGAGCACGAGCACCGAAAAGGCGCCGCAGACCAAGCCCCAAAGCCAGTAGGTCCCGCCCAAGGCGGTGGCCATGTTGGCGACGTCGCTGGGCAAGGTGCCGGCGCCGGTCGTGGCCTCGGCCACGAAGAGGTAGTCGCCGCGGCTGAAGACCGAGACGGCCAGCTGTACGGCCAAAAAGGCGAGGACGAGCTGGGCGTCGGCCTTGTCGCGGCGGATGAGCAACCAGGCCAAGCCGGCGAACAAAGCACCGACGAAGACGAAGCCGAAGGCGCTGCGGACCACCAAGATCAGCGCGGCCAGGGCCCCGAGGGTCAGCGTGCCCACCATGATCTGGGAGGCCCGCTCCCAACGCACGACGGCAAAGCACAAGGTCGCCACGACGGCGGGGCCGACCAAGCCCCCCGCGGACATGAAGCCGACGCGCCAGCCCGGCATCACGCCGCTGACCCGCGCGACACCGGAACCGTCGGCGTACATCACGAACTCACTGAAGTTGCCGCCCACCATCAAGGCGGCGAGCCCATGGCCGAGCTCGTGGACCAAAGTCGACAAGAGCATCAGCGGGTAGGCGACGAAGCGACCGAAGGGGATGAAGTAGAGCAGCAAGGTCACGACCGCGCTGCCGACGAGCACCCGCTTGACCCGGCGGTGCCGCTCACGCGCGGCGAGATGGTTGGCCATGTCCTGTGTGCGCGTCATCGAGCTTCGAGTCCGAGGCCCCAACTCGAGCGGGGCGGCCCCCATTTCACCGCAAAGACGCGCGCGCTGGGCCCGCCTTGATTTGAATCTGGATTCAGGATATTGAACTCTAGTTCAAGGCCTCACACGGCGTTTCTCGCGCCATCTGAGGACCGAGCCCCGAGAGTCAGCATGGGCGCCGAGTCCCCCAAAGACGCCCGCATCAGGGCCTACCGCGCCCTCGTCATCGAGTCGGCCGAGCACGTCTTCGCCGACCGCGGCTTCGAGGGCGCCCACATGAGTCACATCGCCAAGCATGCCGGCATGTCCGTCGGTGCGCTTTACGGCGTGTTCTCGGGCAAGTCGGAGCTCTTCGCCGCCGTCATCGCCCACCGCCTGCCCGCCATCCTCGAAGCGGCCTACGGCGCGGCGCAGTCGAGTCGCTCGGCCCTCGAGAGTTTGCTGCGCGGCATGGATGCGTACTTGGGCTTCATGCTCTCCCACCCCGACTTTTTGCGGATCCATCTGCGCGAGCACGCGTGGGGTCTCGGCCCGACCCGCGGCGGCAGCGAGCAGCTCGGCGCGTGGCGTCGCGGACTCGACTTCCAAGCGCAGATGCTCGCACAAGCCATGGACGAAGGCGACGTGCAGCGCTGCGATCCCACCTTGCTCGCGCGCTCGATCAGCGCGCTGCACCAGGTGCACCTGCACGCGTGGATCGAAGACGAAGCCCGGGGCGAGGCCGAAGTCCTGCAGCACACCTTGGCCCGCCTCTTCTTGTCCTTTTACTGCACGGAGCAAGGGCGCAGCCGACCCGACGCCCGTGCCTACCTCGAAGCGAAGACGCCCTGATGCTCAACTCTCGAAAAGATCGCACCCACGCGTTCGTCGGCCGCGCCCGCGCCTCGACCTATCCCGAGGGGCACCCCTCGGGCTGGTATCGCCTCTTGGATCTCGACGAGATGCGCCCGGGGGACGTACGCGCCCTCGACTGCCTGGGCAAGAACCTGGTGGTCTACCGCGGGCGCCACGACGCGTCCTATCGCGTTCTCGACGCCCACTGCCCCCACCAAGGCGCGAGCTTGGCCGGCGGCGAGGTCGTCGGCAACGAGCTCGCTTGTCCCTTTCACCACTGGTGCTTCGACGGCGAGGGCCGCCTCGCGCGGATCCCCAACAAAGACGAGACCCGCGACAAGCTCCCCCGCGTGGGCGTGCGCAGCTACCCGGTGCGCGAGCACCACGGCATGCTGTGGCTCTACCACGACGTCTCGGGCCAAGCCCTGGCCGCGCCCCCCTACGAGCCCGAAGTGATCGAAGACATCGCCGACGGGCGCTTGGTCTACCGGGGCCGCCACGCGCCCGGCGACGTGCAGATGCACATCTCGGAGTTCGTCGAAAACAGCGTCGACTTTCAGCACTTCGCCTGCGTGCACGGCGACCTCACCATCCCCTGGACGCAGATCAAGGTTCCGGGCTTCGGTGTGCGGCACGAGCCCGACTGGTACGTCGACGCCGATGTCCCCCACAAAGCCTACTTCTCGGACAAGGCCTGCTTGAAGTTTCGCGGCCGCGCCATGCCCAAGTCCGGCGCCCAGGCGCGCATCACCTTGTTCGGACCGGGTGGCACGGTCTGGTTTCGCTTCTCACTGCCGGATCTCGGCGACATCCTCTTGTTCCAGACCCACCTGCCCAAGCGCGACCTGTGCCAAGAGGTCCGCTTTCGCTGGTACGCCGATCCGAAGATCCCACGCTTGTTGGTCTGGTACGTGGTCGGGCACTGGATCAGCCAGTGGAAGGCCGACGTCGAGATCTGGGAGAACAAGGTCTTTCGAGAGCGACCCGTGCTCATCGACCTCGACGGCCCGGTGCACCGCATGCGCAAGTGGTACGCCCAGTTTTACGAGGCCGCGGCGGCCCCGGCCGAGCGCGCGCACCGCTGTTTGCCCATCGTCGACGCGCGCGGCTGAGCCCCGGCGGGCAGCTGGGACCCCGCCCTACTCGCCGATGGCCAGGAGCTGCTCCGTGCCGTCGTAGACGATGTCGAAGCTCAGAGTCTCGCTGGCCAGGCCCTCGACCACCAAGCTGCTGGTCTGGATCACGCAGGCTTCGGAGCCACACTCGCAGGTCTCGAGATCGCAGCTCTCGCTGACCCGCACTTGGGCCTGAAGCGCGCTGCCGCTTTCGAGCTGACGCCCGGCGTGGCAGCTCGTGGGCGCGGCGCAGTCGTTCTCGGCCGCACACGCGGCGTCGATCTCCACTTCGGCGTAAACGTAGCCCTCCCAGGTGAAGGCATAGCTCGCCCCGGGTTCGAGGCGCACCACCGAGCTCGGCCCATCGGAGCAGCCCCAGCTGCAACTTTGCGAGAGCAGCTGGTCACAAGTCGGGACCCAAGCGCCCGCGCTCCAATAAACTCGAGCGCCCTCCCACAACAAGGCGAGGGGTTCCCATGTACACACATCGTGGCTGCTGGGGATGTACACGGGGACCGATCGATCGTTGCGCACGCGGATCTGCATGGCCTCGCCATCGCCCACCTCCGAGACGGTGCCTTCGCAGACCTGACCGGTCTCGCCTTCGCACCAGGGCTTGTTTTCGGGCTTCGAGCAGTCCACCGAGCTCGAGCTCTGGCAGCCCCCGAGGCCACCCCCGACACAGAGCAAAAGCCACGCCGCACGAAGTCGGCCTCCCCCATTCACCCCTTCATTCATGGGGAGAGTCTAATCCAGGTCGAAATCTCGAGCCGGGTTTTCCCGCGCGCGCCCCGTCCTTCCCCGGATTGCGGGCCCCACACGCGCCATGGTTCGCTGCTTTCATGTCGCGTCGCCGCTTCCCCCTCGTCACTTGTCTGCTCTTGGTCGGCGTCACCGGCTGCGCGGGTCGGACCGTCTACGTGACCCCCGACGTGCACGTGCACGTGCATCCGGACGCGAACGCCAACGCCTACCTCGAAGACCCCACGGCCGGCTACGGCAGCCCGGGTTGGGTCGAGCCCTACATCCCGGCACCACCGAGCTACGGCGCCCCGGTCGTGGGCGTCGCCCCGAGCACCAGCTGGTCCGACTCGAGCGCCTACGCGGACTCGAACACCTACATCTACGACGGCGACACGACCTACGTGGACGTCTACGACTACGACTACGACACGGTCGATGTGGACACGAACGTGAACGTCGACGTCGACACCCAGGTCGACATCCCGCCGCCGCTGCCTCCGCTGCCGCCCCTGCCGCCCGACCCCGGCCCGCAAAGCGTGCCCGTGCTGCCGCCCGCGGTGCCCGTCGATCCACAACGGCCGGGCAAGGGACCGAAGCCCGGCAAGGGGTCGAAGCCCGGCAAGGGCTCGAAGCCCGGCAAGGGACCGAAGCCCGGCAAGGGACCGAAGCCCGGAAAGCCCGGCCAGGGCCCGCAAAGTCAGACGCCGCCTGGACACCACCCCGGCAAAGCGCCACGCCCACACCCCGGCCAAGGCGGCAAGCCCGGAAAGCCCGGCAAGCCCGGAAAGCCCACGAAGACGGCGGGCCCCAGCAAGGCCACGCCGGCGGTGCCCGCCCGACCCAAGGCCGGCCGGCCCGCGATCCCGGCTCGCCCGGCCCAGCCCAAGACGGCCCCGACCCGCGTGGCGAAAGCTCAACCCCCGACCTCACGTCCTGGCCCGGGCCCCGATGCGCAGCGTCTCCTGCAAGCCGAGCAACAACGGCAACGCGCCGAGCAAGAACGCCAGCGCAAGGCCCAGGCCGAGCGCCAGCGGGCGGAGCAAGAGCGCCAGCGCAAGGCCCAGGCCGAGCAGCAGCGTGCCGAGCAAGAGCGCCAGCGCAAGGCCCAGGCCGAGCGCCAGCGTGCCGAGCAAGAGCGCCGTCGCGTCGAGCAAGAGCGCCAGCGTAAGGCCCAGGCCGAGCGCCAGCGGGCGGAGCAAGAGCGCCAGCGCAAGGCCCAGGCCGAGCGCCAGCGTGCCGAGCAAGAGCGTCAACGCAAGGCGCAGGTCGAGCGCCAGCGTGCGGAGCAAGAGCGTCAGCGCGCCGAGCAAGAG
>JAUIJR010000075.1 GCA_030431075.1 Polyangia bacterium
TCATCGATACGGAGCTGGCCCAAAACGCGGACTACCGCGGCATCGACGGCGAGGCGGCCCGCAAAGCCTCGCCGATCGAGTTCGGCACCCCCGAAGCCTGTGCCCGCGATGCGCTCAAGGGCGTGGCCAAGAACCAAGGCGAGATCGTGGTGACGGCCCACGCCAAGGCGATGGTGGCCGCCCACAAGCACACGCCCCGCATCTTCGGCGCCCTGGCGCGCGCGGGCGTGAAGCGCAGCGAAAAGTGATCGCGCGACCGCGGCGTGCGCCCGAGCGACCTCCTCGGCGCCATTGACCGATACTTGCTCGCCCCCCGCGTGGGTGGGCATGATGCGCACATGCTCGCCGCCTCGCGCCCGACGCTTCGCCCCCGCCTCATGAGCGTGGGCGCCGCTGCAGCCGCAGTCTTGCTGTCGACGGGATGCATCATCCCGAACCCGAACCACTGCGCAAACAACGGCGGCGACAACTACTGCGACGGCAACCTGGTGTGCTCGAACGGGACCTGCCCCGGCCTCGAGGGCGACCAACCCGAAAGCGGCTGCGTCGACCCCTCCGAAATCGTGGCGAGCTGCGCCTGCCCCGAGGGCCGTGACGCGGCGAGCTGCGGGATGGACACGGGCTCGACGGGGGAGACGAGCGAAGGCGACGGTGACGGCGACGGCGATGGAGACGGCGACGGAGACGGCGATGGCGACGGCGAGACCGGCCCCGAGTGCGAGACACCCGGCCTCAACGAGAGCGAGTGCCCCGACACCGCGCCCTGGTGCGTGGACGGCAACTGCGTCGACTGCAGCGCAAGCGGAGCCGGCGAGTGCAGCGAAATCGACACCGACACCCCCGTCTGCAACGCCGGCGAGTGCGTCGAGTGCACCGCCACCGAGTCCGACGCCTGCGACGGCACCACCCCCATCTGCGACGACGACACCAACACCTGCGTAGCCTGCCGCGCGCACCCCGAGTGCGGGGATGCGGGGTGCAACTACGACACGGGGGCGTGTTTGGATGCCGCGCGGGTTTGGTGGGTGGACGGGGATAATGGTTCGGATCTGGACCCGGGGACGGAGGCTGAGCCGTTCGCGACGATCGGACGCGCGATGATGGAGATTGGTGCGGGGGAGGAGGGGACGGTCCGCGTGAAAGCCATCGCGGGTGCGTACGACGAGGAGGTTTCGTTCGATTTCAATAAAGTCGTGGCGGTTCTCGGTGAAGGCGGTCCACGCATTTCAAACCTATCGGGATCCAGCGTAACTCTGGAAACCGGAGCATTTGGACTCGTCGACGGACTCGTACTCACCGGCGCAAACAACATCGGGCTCAACTGCGATGGGGCGACGTTGTGGCTGGACAACGCGACTGTCGCGACAAACGCGGGTCAGGGGGCTCGTGTATCGGGTGGATGTATGGCAGTCATCCGCAATACGTTCTTCTCGGCTAACGGAGGAGCGCTCTCCGCCACGGCGAGCAGTGTCGATGTGATGGGGTCGTCGTTGGACCTTCGGTTCTCAAGCGTTGTCGGCGGACCCGGAGGCTTTGGCGGAACGGCACTACGCTGCGATGCAACGAGCACCGTCGCCGTCACCAACACGATCCTTGTGGGTGCGGGCACCGACTCAGTGGCGTGTGATGGAGGTACCTACCAGTACGTCGCTAGCGATGACACTGCCGCAAACGGGGGTACCGACAATGTGAGCTCGGGGCCCTTTGATGCTGGCTGGTTCGTGAACGCCAACACCGGCGACCTCCACCTAGTCGGCGATGGCTCCGGCACCCCCTTCGGCGGCGTGGCCTCCCTCCAACCCGGCGACATCCCGACCGACATCGACGGCGACGACCGGCCGGTGAACGGCTTCGTCGGCGCAGACGAGCCATGAGCTAGCCCCGGGGCTGACGGTCGTATAGGGTGGCCGGAATGCGACTGTATTCAGTCTCTGCGATCCTCCTTTGCTTGGTGGCCGAGGCTGGCTGCAAGGCGAACGCGAAGTGCCGACCGGACGATGTGTGTGGCGGTTCGTCGACTTCGTCGAGCTCGACGTCCAGCTCGGGCGAGGAGACCGGAGAAACAGAAGGGTCCGAGGGGACGGAGGCGGATACGTCCTCGGAAAGCTCTGGGACCGAAACGGAGACCGGGCCGCAGTGTCTCGAGGAAGGGCTGAGCACCGAAGAGTGTCCGGCCGCGGCGCCATGGTGCGTCGACGGGGCTTGCGTAGGGTGCGATGGAGATGGTGCCGGGACCGGCGCCGAGGTTGACCCGCTGAGGCCAGTGTGTGCTGGCGGCGCTTGCGTGCAGTGTGCTGAAGGCCAACCGGAGGTCTGCGCCAACCTCGGGCTTGCATGTGACGCGGAGACCAACAGCTGTGTCCCCTGCGAAGCGCACGCGGACTGCGGGGATGCTGGTTGCAACCTCGATACGGGCGAGTGTCTGCCGGCTGACAAAGTTTGGTGGGTCGACGGCGACAACGGCAACGACTCCAGCCCCGGCACGGAAGCGCAGCCTTTCGAGCACATCAACATGGCGATCAACGCGATTGAGCTGGGCGGGATCGGAACGATTCACGTTCTTGGGACCAGCACGCCATACGTCGAAGATGTGGGTGTCGTCGGTCTTCGGACAGTTGCGCTTCTGGGGGATGGTGGCCCTGTGGTCAGCGGCAACTTCTCGTACGGGCTCCAGGTTCAAACTAGCTCGACGGCACTCGTAGATGGGCTGAACGTCGAAGACGTGGCCGTGATCGGTGTCTACTGCGATGGGGGACGTCTCGTGCTGGACAACTCGGTTGTCAAACACTGTGCATCTATCGGACTGCAACTCTTCGACGAGTGTGAGGCCACAGTTCGCAACAGCATCATCGCCCTCAACGGAGGGGCGCTACCTGTAGTCGAGCCGAACATCCTCGTTTGGGGGTCGACGCTCGAGGCGAGCTACCTGACTGCCGTCTCTGGCTTGGGTGACCTCGAGGGGAGCACGCTGGACTGCGAGGGGGAGAGTTCGGTCTCGATTCGCAACTCGATTTTGGTTTCGGCAGGTACGGACTCCGTCGAGTGTCCCGACGCTGTCTTCGAGTACGTGGTGAGTGATGACTTGGCGGCCAACGCCGGGCCGACCAACGAGAGTTCGGGCAGCTTCGACGTCATGTGGTTTGCCGATGTCGACACGGGGGACTACCACCTCGCCGGAGATGGTTCGACGACGCCCTTCGGGGGTGTCGCCTCTCTTCAGCCGGACGACTTGCTCACCGACATCGACGGGGATCCCCGTCCGATGAACGGCTTCGTCGGCGCGGACGAGCCGTAGAACGACGGGGCGTGATGACTGGCGGGCGGGGACTCTCGAGACTCTCGCTCGCGGCGGGACTCAGCTCCTGCCTCTCTTGCGTGCGGGCGGGACCACCGACGAGTCCTCCGGATGGTGTCGGGCTCGGGACGGCCGCGGCAGATATCGTGGAGCAGGCCGAGGGTCGGGGGACGCGGTTGGTCGCGGTCGCACCCACGGTGCATGGGAGCGACCTCGATGCTCGTACGCGCTTGGCGCTGGTTCGGGAGCTGCTGCGGCGGGGCTACGTGGCCCACGTCTTCGTCGAGGTCGGGGTCTTTGAGGCGCGCTTCCTGGATTGGGCGGCATGCGAAGCACCCGAGCGTTTGGTTCCCTCGGCCTTGATGTGGTCGCTGACTTGGTTCTTCGTCAACGACACGGTCACGCGAGAGTTCCTGGAGTATCGACGACTCAACGACACCGAAGGCTCATGTCGAGTTCGGATCCATGGCGTCGATGTGCAGTACGCGACGGTAGCGAACGCATGGGCTCGTGGAGGTGGCGGGGGAGACAAGGTGGCCGCGAGACTCGAGGGATGGAAGGAGGCCCGCGAGTCTCCGCCCGTGCCAGTTCTCGAAGACACTCTCGCTTGCCTCGAGGAAGGAGCCTGCGTGCTTCCGGCTCGAACGCGCGGCGTGGCCGACGAGTCAGGCTGGGGCAAGGAGCTCGCCGCGAGCCTTCTCGGTGCTCACCTCAGGTGGCGAAGAGCGCTGGATGGCGACGACCCGGCGACGATCGAGAGCATCCGCGACCACGGCATGGCCGCCATGTTGGCCGCGCAGTGGAAGCAGGCGGGGGCCCTCGACTTTGGAGTCGTCTCCGTCCACGCGGGTCACGCGGCGGACTACCGGCGATCGCGTGATGCCTGTTCGGGGCAGGGCTTGGGATTCGACGCGATGGGCGCGTGGCTTGCCGATGAGTTCGGTGTCGAGATGTTTGCGGTTGCGGTGGTCCCCGTCCGAGGTCGCTTCGTCATCGGAGATCCACGCTCTCGTCGGGTCGTCTACCGCGAGGTATCGCGCGGCTGGAGTCGCTGGCTCGGCGGGACTGCAAGGGTCGAGGACGCAGCTACGCTGGTGGGAGCTGACCGTTTCAGCGCCTGCGCCTGGATGACACTGACCGGTGCGACGACCGTGTCGCGGGCTGGGGAGCTGTTTCATCTCGATGTCTCACGTACCTTCGACGCCATCTTGGTCGTCGCGGAGGCCGAGGCTTTGAGGCTAAGGTGAGCTTCCCGGTAAGCGATCATGAGTGAAACCAAGACGGCAGTAGTGCTCGGCGCGTCGGGCTCGGTGGGCAAGGCGCTCATCGATGAGCTTTTGCGTCGCGGCTCCTTTGGTCCGGTCGTCACGTTGGTGCGGAGGTCTTTGCCGGAGCAGGTCGAGGCGGCGAAGGTGGCGGGTGTGGAGCTTCGAGAGGTCGTCGTGCCGACGATGACGTCGGAGGCGCTCGAGGCGGCGACGCTTGCGGCGTTGGGCGAGTGCGATGGAGATGTCGTGGGGCTCAGTGTGCTCGGGGTTGGTGGGGGGACGGCGAAGTTGAGCTTGGCGGAGCATCGGGCGATCGATGTCGAGCTCAACGTGGCTTTTGCGCGGGCACTTCGGGCGTCGGGCAAGGTGCGGCACCACGCGCTCATGTCGGCGGTGGGGGCCGATGCCACGGCGTCGGAGACGGGGTCGGGGGCCGCGGGGATGTCTCGCTACAACCGGGTCAAAGGTGAGGCCGAGGAGGGGGTCAAGGCGGAGGGGCCGGACACGGTCAGCATCTTTCGGCCTGGGATGATCATCGGTTCGCAACACACGCCTTGGTTGCTCGAGAAGGTGCTGCCCGTCTTCTCGTTTTTGACGCCGGCCCGCTTTCGATCGATCAGCGTAGAACAGATCGCCAAGGCGATGGTCGCCGCGTCGGAGTCTCCGCCGACGTCTTCGGGGGTGCTGCACTACCCGGAGATGATGGCGCTCAACGGTTGAGGGCGAAGCCCTGGGTGGGGCGGGTCCGATCTGTTCGGTCTCGCGTCCCAACTTCGAAACGCGATCGATGGTCTGCGACGCCCCGCGCGCCTTGGATTCTCGCTAGACTGTTGGCGTGTTGTACGTCCACGAGTTTGGGCTTCGCTTTCGTGAGGGGGATGATGTGCGGGCGTTTGGGGCGGCGGTGACCCAGCGCCTTTGTGGGCATTGGGAGCATGAGGGGGCGTGTCGGTGGCCGCATCGGACCGACCTCAGTGAGGGTGAGGGTGAGGGTGAGGGTGAGGGTGCGGGTGAGGGTGAGGGCCGCTTGGTGGTCGCGCGGGTCTCTTTTGTTTGCGACGCGGACGAGGAGGCCGAGCTGCGTGCGGGGATCCTGGAGGCGGCGCGAGCTGGTGCGCTCGATGGGCCCGAGGGGCGTAGCGAATGGGGCGTCGAGCGCGAGGGGGCGGTGGAGGCCAGCGACGAAGAGCGTGCCAATGTGCCGCGCAATGCGGCTTCGGCCTAGGTGAGAACGACCGGCCGCTGGGCAGGTCGGTGAACCTGGATGAAAGTGCTTTGGCGGGACCAAAGGTCGGTGTCTTCGGCCGGTCTCGTTGATACAAGCACGGCGATGTTGTCGGGCTCGTCATCGGTGAAGGGGGGTCGCGTGCGTGCGGCTTCGGTCTTGTTTTCGGTCTTGGGGCTCGCGGCGTGTGGGGGGCGCAGCGACTACGTGCAGTTTGCCAATGGCTTCGACTTCGAGGTCACGGCCAAGGCCACCAGCGCCGAGGGCAAGGAGCAGACCATCGTCATCCCGGCCAAGGGGCGCGTCGGCGCGGGCTTGAGTGGCGAGTACACCGTCGAGTTTTCGAGCCCGACCGGTGTGATCAAAGAAAAGAAGTTCAAGTTCACCGAGGCCAAAGAGCAAAAGGACGGTTGCTTTCAGTACGTCAACGTCATGGGCTCCGCCGCGATCATCGAGTCCGACATCGCCTACGGCATCGACATCCAGCAGCCGGACCGCCTGCACATGGGCAACTGGTTCTCGAAGATCTGTCCGCGCTGGGGTTTCGACGAGGTGCCGCCCGAATCCGTCACCGTCGAGGGCAATACCCTCGGCCTGAGCAAGAGCTGGATCCACTACGAAGGTGAGGGCGACTGGGTCGCCGCCATCGACAAGCTCTTGGCTCAAAAGCCGATGATGGGGGACCAAGATCGCATCATGGCTTGGAACATCGCCTTCACGGTGAACAAGCACGACCCCAACAATGCGCGCCTCGCCGAGCAGGGGCCAAAGTTCTTGGCCGCCTGTGATCGCATCGACGACATGTTCAAGACCGGGCCCCTCGCCGGGAAGGCGCGCACCGACTGCATCGCCAACACCAAGGCCCTGTTCAAGATGAAGTAGGCGGCGATCGCTTTCGGGCGGCGGCTCGGGCATCATCCCCGCCATGACCCGCTTCAAGATCGAAGACGAGTTCGAGATTGGCGCCGACGCCTTTTGGGACATGTTCTTTTCGAAGGACTATGGCCAGGCCATGAACGACGCCATCGAGCTGAAGTGGGAGTTGCTCGAGTTCGAGCGCAGCGGGGAGGGGGCCGACGAGCGGATCCATCGCGTGCAGCGGCTCACCCCCAAGCGCGAGGTACCCAAGATGATGAAGAAGTTCGTCGACGGGGCCATCAGCTACACCGAGCACAACGAGTGGCGCCGCGGCGACGGGCACATGAGCGTCAACACCATCCCCAACTTCATGGCCGACAAGATCAGCTCGGGCGGCGACTACCGCATCGAGGCGCGGGGCGAGGGGCGCTGCGCCCGGATCTACGACGGGCACATCGAGTGCCGGATCCCGCTCGTCGGCGGCAAGGTCGAGAAGATGCTCGTCGACGAGGTCAAAGAGTCCTACGCCCGCTCCACGGCCTTTACGCGCCAGTGGATCGCCAAGCAGGGCTGAGCGTCGAAGTCGAGGCAGCAGCGCGAGCCCCGGCGCGCTAAGATATGTGCGTGGCTCGGCCGCGACTCGCCTTGGTGCTCTCTGGCGGCGGCGCACGTGGTGCCTACGAGGTCGGGGTCGCCCAGGGGCTGAGCGAGGCTCTGCATGCGCGGGGCCTCTCGCCCGAGGTCGAGATCTTTACGGGCACCTCCGTCGGCGCGATCAACTCGGCCTTCTTGGCCTCGAAAGACGGGCTCGATGCGGCCGCCCGCGAGCTCGGCGAGATCTGGAAGCGCCTGCGTTGGGCCGACCATCTGGAGATCCGGGCCCTCGATACCTGGAGATGGCTGCGGGGCAAGGTGAAGATCTCGGCGACCAGCGACGAGCTCGGGCCTTCGATCTTCGACGTCAGCGAGATCCAGCGCCTGGTCTGGGACCGCCTCGACTGGAACGGCCTGCACGCGCGCATCGACGCCGGCAAGGTGCGCGCGCTGGTGATCGCGGCCTTGCACGTGGGCAGCGGACGGACCTGCTTGTTCGGTGAGTTCGCGCCGGGCTTCGAGTACCCACCCTCGAAAGACCCGCACCGCTACTTGTTGCGCACGCGGATCCAAGCGCAACACGTGCTCGCCTCGGCCGCGATCCCGGCCCTCTTTCCTTCGCGTCGTGTCGACGGCGACTACTACTGCGACGGTGGGCTTCGCTTCAACGCGCCTTTGGCTCCGGCCCTGCGCTCGGGCGGCGAGGCCTTGATCGTCGTGAATGTGGGCGCGGCCCTCGATGGAGGACCGCTGCCGACGCACACCAAGGTCGACGAGTATCCCTCGCCGGGTTTCTTGGCCTCGCGGGTGCTCAACGCCTTGCTTCTCGACCGCGTCCCCCAAGACCTCGAGGTGCTCGGGCGCATCAACGACCTGTGGCACTCGCTGCGCGAGAGCTTGAGCGCCGAGGAGTTCGCGCGCGTGCAAAAGATGATCATCGAAAAGCGCGGCGCCGGCTACCAAGAGGTGAAGGTGGTCTCCTTTCACCCGAGCGCCGACCCGGGCAAGATCGCGGCGCGCCACGTGCAAGCGCCGAGCTTGCGCAAGAGCTTGGGCCGCATGGAGCGGGCCTTCGTCGACAACGTGGTCGGCGAGCATCCGAGCGCGGGCGACCTGATCGCTTACTTGCTCTTCGACGGCGCCTTCGCCGACGAGCTGATCAACTTGGGGCGCAAGGACGCCCTGGCGCGCGGCGAGGAACTCGCGGCCCTCGTCACGGGGACCCCCGCCGGCTAAAAGCGGCCCGAGACGCCGAAGCGGGCGCCGCGGTCGTCGAAGCTGCCGCCCCATTTCAGCTGCTGGCGCGCTTTGTTGGCGCGTCGCAGCTGAAGGCTACCGAGGGTCATCATGGCCACGGTGGTCCCGATCCCAAAGCCGAAGCCGAGCCCGTAGGTCAAGATCGGGCGGCGGAAGTCGAAGACATAGATGTCCCCCAAAGCACCGACGAAGCCCGAAGCGGCCCCGACGGCTGCGCCGGCCGGAATGGCGAAGAGCACGAGTAGCCCGCCATCGCGCTCTTGATCCTCGATGCGATTGCGAAGCTTCAGGGTCTCGAGCTCGCAGGGATCCGGGCTGGGCGGGGCGGTCTCAACTTTGGGCTTCGCCGCATCGCGCATCTCGAGGGGAAGCGGCGCCGTCGGTGTAGCGGCCGGGGGCGCCGCCTCGGCTTGGGCCCTCGGGGCGAGCAGGCACGCGAGCAAGCTGATCGTCGTGGTCGCGTGCCGGCTCATGATCGAGTCCTCGTTGAGCGTCGGGCCTGACTCAAAAGCGGCCCGACACGCCGAAGCTCGCGCCGTGGTGGTCGACGTTGCCCATGATGCCGAAGCGTTCGCGGGTGTTGCGGGCTTGGCGAAGGTCGCGGGCGCCCAGGGCGATCATGGTGGCGGCCGTACCGAGGCCGAGCACAGCGACGCCGCCGTAGGTGAGGACGGGCTTTTGGCCGGGACGGTAGACGTGGTCCAAGGTCGCGCCGGTCAGGCCGCCCACGAGTCCAGCGGCACCGGCCGCGGGCAGCGACAAGGCGAGCATGAGCTGGCCGCGTCGGTGCTGGCGCTGCGCGTTGAGCAGGAGGTCGCGTCGGGTGAATCCGTTCTCGGTCCAGACGGCGGGACCTTCGCTGTCCTCGCGCTCGGCGCGGCGCGGCGCGAGCTCGAGGGCGGCGCTGTCCTGTGATTCGCTCCCAGCTTGGCCGGTACCGGCCTGGGCCATGGGTGCGGCGAGCAGGCTCCCGAAAAGCGCGCCCGCGAGCGCGAAAGAGGAGAAGAAGCGGCGATTTTTGCGAGGCTTGGCCATCACGGCCGGGTAGAGGGGGATGGGGCCTCGGGGATCAGAATTTCTGCGCTTTGTCGTCGAGGGGCGCGCGCAGGTGCGCGCTCGCCCAGATCGTCTACCCTGCGGCCGTGAGCGCGCTTTCGCAGCTGCAATGGGACGACCGCTTTTTGCGGGAGCTGCCCGCGGATCCTTCGACGGCGCCGGGGCAGCGGCAGGTGCACGGGGCGGCCTACTCGCTCGTGGATCCGAGCGAGGTCGCGGCGCCGAAGCTCTTGGCCCACAGCCCCGAGGTGGCCGAGATGCTCGGCCTCGATGCCGCCACGATTGAAAGCGAGGACTTCGTCGCGCTCATGGCCGGCAACGCCAAGCTCGAGGGCATGCGACCGTGGGCGACGGCCTACGGGGGTCACCAGTTTGGGAATTGGGCGCGCCAGCTCGGGGACGGTCGGGCGATCAGCTTGGGCGAGCTGCTCGCCCCGGACACAAAGGGCGAGCTGCGACGTTGGGAGCTCCAGCTCAAGGGCGCTGGGCCCACGCCCTACTCGCGTGGCGCCGATGGCCGGGCCGTGCTGCGCTCTTCGATCCGGGAGTTCTTGTGCAGTGAGGCCATGTTCCACCTCGGCGTGCCCACCACGCGCGCGCTGAGCTTGGTGCAGACCGGCGACGCGGTCATGCGCGACATGTTCTACGACGGCAACGTCAAGCCGGAGCCGGGGGCGATCGTGTGTCGCGTCGCACCGACCTTCATTCGCTTTGGCCACTTCGAGCTTCCGGCCTCGCGCCAGGACGAAGCGCTGCTGCGGACCTGGGTGCGGCACACCATCAGCGGGCATTTTTCGGAGCTGATCGAAGGCGACGAAGCGCCCGACGCCGCGCCGGTGGTCTTGCGCTTCTTCGAAGAGGTCGCGCGGCGGACGGCGGTGATGATCGCCCACTGGATGCGCGTCGGCTTCGTGCACGGCGTGATGAACACCGACAACATGTCGATCCTCGGGCTGACCATCGACTACGGCCCCTACGGTTGGATCGACGACTACGATCCCAACTGGACGCCCAACACCACCGACGCGCAGGGCCGGCGCTATCGTTTTGGAGCGCAGCCACGGGTGGCCTTGTGGAACTTGGCGCGCCTGGCCGAGGCTTTGATCCCGCTGGTCGAGCGCGTCGAAGATCTCGAGCAAAGCTTGCAGGTCTACATCGACACCCTCGATGCGCAGTGGGGGCAGATGCAAGCGCACAAGCTCGGCTTTGCGAAGGCCGACGCCGACTTCGACGCGCTGGCCGGACGCTGGCTCGACTTGCTGACGCAAGCGGAGACAGACATGACCTTGGCCTACGGGCAGCTTGGGGAGGGGATCGATGACGACGACGAGGCCGCCGCAAACGCTTGGTTCGGGCGCATGGAGCTGGCCTTTTATGCGCCACCGACCGAGGCCTTGCGTGCGAAGTGGCTCGAGTGGTTCGCCGACTATCGCGGGCAGCTCGCGCGCGCCGGCGTCGCGGAGGTGGATCGGCGCGCGCGTATGCAAGCCGCCAACCCGCGCTACGTCCTGCGCAACTACATGGCCCAAGAGGCGATCGATGCGGCCGAGGGTGGGGATCCTTCGCTGATCCGCGAGCTGCTGGATCTGCTGCGCACGCCCTACACGCGCCAGCCTGAGCGCGAGCGTTGGTACGCCAAGCGCCCGGACTGGGCGCGGCACAAGGCGGGCTGCTCGATGCTCTCGTGCAGCTCTTGATAGGATCGGGCGTGTCCGCGGATCCACTCGCCGCCTTGTTGCACGGGCCTTTGCCCGCGACGCCCGTCGACGCCCTCGCGCCTTGGTGGGAGGCGCACCGCGAGCTGCCACGGGTGGCCAGCATGTGGCGCGCGGCGCTCGGGGGCTTTGGGGCGGCGGGCATGGCCTGGGCCTTTGCTTCGGGCTACCAAGAGGCGATGCGGGCCTTGGCCTCGCGGATCGATGCTGCGCCTGCGCCGGATCTGCGGCGGGCCCTGTGCGCGACGGAGGCGGGCGGCAATCACCCGCGCGCGATCGAGACCCGCTTGCGCGGCGACGCGGCGCCTTTCGTACTCGAAGGCGAGAAGACCTACGTGAGCTTGGGGCCGGCGGCCGAGGCGTTGTGGGTGATCGCCCAACGCGCCGAGCCAAGGGCTGCGGTCGAGGGGCGCAAGCGTCTGGTCGCCGTGCGCGTCGAGGCCACGGCGCCCGGCGTCGAGCTCGAAGCGCTGCCGCCGGGGCCCTTCGTCCCGGAGCTGCCGCACGCGCGGGTGCGCTTTCGTGAGGTCGAGGTGCACGCGGCCATGTGCGTGGAGGGCGACGGCTACTTGCGGGTGCTCAAGCCCTTTCGCACGATCGAAGATCTGCACGTGATGGCGGCCGTCTTGGGCCAGTTGATCGCGCAGATGCGAAGGGCCGGGGCCAAGGCCGAGCTGCTCGAGGGGACGGTCTTCGAGCTCGCGGCCTTCGTCGAGCTGGGCCGCCGCCCGGATCCCTTGGACCCCGCCTTGCACCGGGCTTTGGCCGCCGGCTTGGCTGGGCTCTCGGCGCGGGTCGACGCGTGGCGCGAGGCCGGGGCCTACGTGAATTTGCCGGCGGAGATGCGGGCGCGATTCGAGCGGGACCTCGCGCTCTTGCAGGTGGCCGGTCGGGCGCGAGAAGCTCGACTCGCGCGTGCCCGTGAGGCGGCCGTGCAAGGGGAAGACACATGAACCGAAGGCATCGAAAGCTCCTGCCGGTCCTCGTCAGCTGCGGGTGGCTGGGCTGCACGGGGAGCAAGCCCGACTCCAGCGTCGCAGATCTGGTGCCGCCGCCGAGCGTGGCCGAAGCGGCGCCGGCTCCGGTGAAGCCCGACCCGGCGCCGCCGAGCGAGGTGGGCGACGCGATCTTGTTTGGGGTGCTCGCGCGCGATGGCAAGGCGAGCTGCGAGGGCGAAGAGACAAAGTGGAGCGAGCTTCACTACGTGGCGGGCTTTGTGCGGCTGGCGGCGGGACCTTCGGTCGAGGCGAGCTTGGCCGAGAAGCGAGGCGAGCCCGTGTGGATCGAAGGGGAGATTCGCGGCGCGGCCTCGGGAGATCGAGGTTTGTCGCAGCGCGCGGGCGTGCACCCTTGCGCGCCCGCCCAGATGCGCTCGGACTGGTTGGTGCGGCCCGACGACATGGGCATGGTGCGCGACCAGATGAGCGACGTGACGGACTTCGAGGCGCAGCGCGTCCACGCGCTCGAGGGACTCGAAGTCGAGCTCCTCACCGAGGGCGGGGAAGAGAAGCTGCGCGTGCGCTTCACCAACCCGACGGGGCGGGAGATCCCCAGCTTCCGCTTCCGTGTCCACTACGAGGGCTGCCACGGCAAGCCGGGTACCGACCGCCGCGAGAGTGCGCCGGCGCCACTCGCTGCGGGGGGCGTCGCCGAGTTCGTCGCGCCGGTCTCCACGCAGCAAACTCGCGGACCCGGGCAGCCCCGCGCGACGGTCGCGCGCAGCGTCCAGCTGGCCGGCGGCGGGGACGGGATCGAGTTCGACTTCGACTTGCCCGTGTGGAAGCTCGGCGTGGAGCTCGACTGTCGCAAACACTGAAGCTCGGTGTGCTTCGCCGATGAGCCGAGTGGGGTCCGCTGCTAAGCTGCGGTGTGCGCCCGCCCTCTCGTCGCAAGGCCGTCTCCGCTCTCTCGATCGCCCCCGCCTTGGCCTTGATGGCGGGGGCCGGCCTCGCGTGTGACGTAGAGCCTCCGCCGGAGGCGGTCGACCTTCGCGCGCGCGAAGCGATCGAGCTCGATCCCGCCTTGCGCGAACAGGTGCGACGCGAGGGAGAGCTGCGGGTGATGGTGATGTTTGCGGTCCCGAGCTTGCCGCCCGCGGCCGAGCGTCGCTTGGACCCGAGCACGCAGGTGCGTTTCGAAGGCTCCATCGCGGCGGCGGCGGATCAGCTGCTCGCGCGCCTCGAGGGTCGCGTCGAAGTCGAGCGCCGCTACCGTTTGATCGAGGCGCTCGCGCTGACGGTCGATGGCGAGGGCCTGGAGTCGCTCGCACGCGACCCGGCCGTCCTCGGCGTATCTGAAGACCCCGGCGGGCGCGGCCACATGGCGCAGTCGGGCCCCTTGGTCGGCTTCGACCAGACGGCGGCCGCCTCGATGCTCGGTTCCGGGGCCCGCGTGGCCGTGCTCGACTCGGGCATCGACGCCGATCACCCCGACTTCGGCGGGCGCCTGGTCGACGAGGCCTGCTTTTGCACGGGCTGTTGTCCGGGTGGGGGCAACACGCAAACGGGGACGGGGGCGGCGGCCGACGACCACGGTCACGGCACCAACGTCACCGGCATCATCGCGGGCCAAGGCGCGGTGGCGTCGCCCGGCGGTGCACCAGCGGCCGAGATCGTCTCGGTCAAGGTCCTCGACTCGAGCAACCTCTTTTGCTGTACCTCCGACGTCTTGGCCGGGCTCGACTGGGTCTTGGCCAACCACAACGAGGTCGACGCCGTAAACGCCTCGCTCGGGACCAACGCGCTGTACGCCGGCACCTGCGACGGCCAGGCCACGTGGATCGACAGCCTGGGCACGGCGCTCACTTCGCTGCGCGCCAACGACATCTTGACCACGGTCTCCTCGGGCAACCAGCAGTCGCCCACGACGATGGCCGTGCCCGCGTGCAACGACGCCGCCATCGCCGTCGGGGCGACCTGGGACGGCGACTACGGCTCAGCCAGCGCGTCTTTTTGTTTCGACAACAACGCGAATCTCGACGAGATCACCTGCTTTTCGAACTCGAGCACCGCCTTGGACCTCTTCGCCCCGGGCGCGCCGATCCAGTCCTCGGGCAATGGCGGCGGGACCTCGACCTTCTACGGGACCTCACAAGCGGCGCCCCAGGTGGCCGCCTGCGCCGCCTTGTTGCGGCAGGCGGTGCCGACCCTGACCGCCGCGCAGATCGAGGCGGCGCTGGAGACCAGCTCGGTTTCGATCGACGTCGATTCGTTGGGGATCTCTCGGCCGCGCCTGCGCTGTGATGAGGCGCTGGCCTCCGTGGGGGTTGTGCTCGGAGATGGCGACGGGGACGGCGATGGAGACGGAGACGGCGATGGAGACGGGGACGGCGATGGAGATGGAGACGGGGACGGCGATGGAGATGGAGACGGAGATGGCGATGGAGATGGAGATGGAGATGGAGATGGAGATGGCGATGGAGACGGAGACGGAGACGGAGACGGAGACGGAGACGGCGATGGCGGCGAAGCGGGCTCTGGCGAAGCGGGCTCTGGCGAAGCGGGCTCTGGCGAAGCGGGCACGGGCGAAGCGGGCTCAGGCGAAGCGGGCTCAGGCGAAGCGGGCAGCGGAGAAGCGGGCTCCGGCGAGAGCAGCAGCGGCAACCAGGGCGACGAGGGCGAGGTCACGACGATCACCTGCAGCTGCAGCGACGAAGATCCGAGCCCGTGGAGTTTTGCGTGGGCCTTCCCCCTCTTGTTGTGGCGTCGTCGCCGAGGACCGCGCGCGTGAGGCCTTGCTTCGCGCTGACTTGGGGCTTGCTGGCCTGCGCCGCGCGTGAGCCAGAAGCGGCCCCCGGGATGCCCGAGTCTTCGCCCCCAGCGGCGCAGCCGGACCCGAGCACGCAGCCGGCGGAGGCCAGCAAGCTCGAGCCCGAGCTCGCGGCGGCACTCGACGAAGGCGATGCGGCGACACGGCTGCGCGTTCAGGTGGAGCTCGTCGAGGGCACGGACGCCGACGCGCTGCTGGCCGAGTTGCCCGCCGGCGAGGTGCTGGAGCTGCGTCGGATGCAGTCCATGCCGCTGTTGATCCTCGAGGTCTCGGCCGAAGGCGCGCGGGCGCTCGACCGTGCGCCCGCCGTACGGTCGGTGAGCCTCGACGGCCCTGGCGGCGGCGGCTGAGATCTTTGGAGTGACAGATCTGGCGCGGAACGGTGTTCCAGCGCCATGTCTCGAATTCGCCGTCAGCTCGGCCCTTCGCTCGCGGCCGCCCTTTGCCTCGCGGCCTGCCAAGAGCCGCCTTGTCCGGGGCTTCCCGACGAGATTCCGGCTGCGTGGGGCGAGAGTCCGCCGGGCTTCGAGCGTAGCGCGCTGGATGTCTTCGTTCGTGAGCAGATGCGCGAGGGCTGCATTCCAGCTTTGTCGGTAGCGATCGTCGATCGAGACCGTCTGATCTTGAGCGCGGCGTGGGGATGGGCCAACCTCGAGCGCGAGCGGGCCGTCGAGATCGACACCCCCTTCATGTTGGCTTCGGTCTCGAAGGCCGTAGACGCCTTGGCGATCTTGGCCGCGCGCGACGAGGGCTTGTTGAGCCTCGACGATCCGGTCTCGAAGCTCGTCGGCTTCGAGGTCGAGAATCCACGGATCGGTCTGGGCGGGAGCCCCGTCATCCGGCTCGAGCACCTGGTCACTCACTCGAGCGGAATTCGAGACAACTGGGACATTCTCGATGGGACCTACTTCCCCGGAGATCCCGAGGAGGGGCTCGACGACTTCTTGCACGGCTACTTGCATCCGGCGGGGGTGCACTACGACAAACGCCGCAACTTCTTTTCGTGGCCGGCCGGGCGCGAGTGGATGTACAGCAATGTCGGGGCGGCGCTTGCGGGCCTCTCCGTGCAAAGCGTTGCGGGTGAGCCCTACGAAGACTTTTGTGCGGGTCGGCTATTCGAGCCCTTGGGTCTTCGCTCGACGCATTGGTTCTTGCGCGAGTTCGAGGACCCAGAGCGCATCGCGCGTCCCCACACCATGACCTGGGATGGATGGGAGGTACTCGAGCACTACGGCTACCCGACCTTTCCCGACGGGCAGCTGCGCAGCACGGCCACGGAACTGTCTCAACTGTTGCGTTTGGCCCTGGGCGATGGCGAAGTCGACGGCCAGCGCGTGCTCGAGCGGGGG
>JAUIJR010000076.1 GCA_030431075.1 Polyangia bacterium
TCGCGCGCGACCCTCTCGGTCCATTCGACCAAGCGAGGGCAGGCCCGACAGCGAAGCACCGCGCGGTCGAGGCTTTTGAGGCTCCGCATTCGGCTCGGATCCGACAACGCAGGCAGCTTGCCGCAGCCGGGCCCGCGAGCAAAGTCGGCGCCCGACTCGCCGTCTTTGCGGCCTCGACGACGAGCATGTGCCCACAACGATCGCTATGCTGCGCGGCGTGTCGCCACGACGACGGCTTTGGCCCTGGGGCCTCGCGGTGCTCGGCCTTTGCGGCTGCGGCGGCGAGGCGGCGGCCCTGATCGCGGTGGCCATCGGAGCCTCGCTAGGCGCGTGGATCGTGGGCAGCGGGCGACAGCAGCGAGCCTTGTACGCGGCCGCTCGCTTGCGCCGAGCGATCGCCACCGGCAAGCACCGCGACATCGAGATGGAGCTGCGCCGCGAGCTGGCCTTGGCCGCCGCCGGCGAGGCGGTCAGCTTGGAGCGGCAGTGGATGACCCGCGCCCAGCTCGGCGGGCTCTTGGTGGCCGAATGGCGCTTGGAGGAGGCGCGCGAGATCTACGGGGCCGACGACGAGGGGCTCAGCCCGCACCTGCAACACCTCGCCAACTTCGGTCGCCACGAGCTGGCCTTGCTCACCGAGGAGCCCACGCAAAGTCGGCTCGATCGCGTCCGCAGCGATCGCGACGCCTGCTTGGAGCACGTGCCGGGCCGCTTTCGAGAGACGGTCGCGCGCGCTTGGGGGGCGCTCGAGGGCTTGGCGCTCGCCCGCATGGGTCGCGCCAAAGAGGCGGCCCCCTTGCTCGAGGCGAGCTTGCCTTCCTTGGACTTCAACCCGGCGCGGGTGATCTACTTGTTTCACCTCGCACAGAGCCTCGAGGCGCTCGGTGAACGCGAGCGCGCCCAGGCGGTCTACGAGCAAAGCGCCAAGGCCTTCCCCGGCACGCGCCTGGCCAGCGACGCGAAGTCGCGCATGTTGGCCCTCGGCAGCGGCGGCCCGGGCGAGGGACTCTTTCGCGGGATGCTCCCCGAAGCGCCGGCCTCGACCACGGCCTTGGTGCCGACCGGCGAGCGCGGCAACGACGAGGACGACGAGGACTAGCGCCGCGTGTCGGTGCTTTCCACACCCTACCGGCACGATGCAGATGGCCCCACAAGGCCGAATTCGCCCGTCTAGAGCGGCGCGGCGCGCACACCGGCTTCTTGGCCGATCTTCGTGGCCCCGCTAAACTGCACGACAGGTGGGGCTCCGTGATGCGATCGAACGCCGTGTCCGCGACGCGGTGGATACCGTCGCGCACAGCTACGACTACACACGGCACCTCGTGCGCGGCAACCGGATCCGTGGCGACCTTTCACGCCCGCGCCCCGGCTTGCCGCCCGTGGTCTTGGTCCATGGATTCTTGGGCACGCGCGGCACCATGTTGCCCCTGACCCGGCGCCTTCAAGCCGGCGGACGCGTGGTCTTCAGCTACGGCTACGGCACCTTCAACTTGGCCTCGATCCGCTCGACGGCCGAGCACCTGGTCCGCGACCTTCGCAAGATCGTCGAAGAGCTCGACGTCCCCGAAGTCGACATGGTCGGCTTTTCGCAGGGCGGCCTGATCTCCTTGCACGCGCTCAAGTTCTTGCAAGCCCACCTGATGGTGCGCCGCATGGTGACCTTGGGCTCGCCGGTGGACGGCACCTGGGTCGCCATGTCCGGCGTGGCCACCTTGGGCGCCGTCAGCCCCGCGGTGTGGCAGCTGCTGCCCGGCTCTCGCTTCATCGAAGAGCTCAACGCGGCGCCTTTGCCCCCCACGGTGAAGATGCGCCAGATCCACGCAGCCAGCGACGCCTTCGTGCCCACCACGGCGCCCATGGTCGGCGTGGATCCCAAGGACTACGTCGTGCTCCCCGGCGGCCACTCGAGCTTGGTCGTCGCGCCGCACTTTTACGAAGCGATCCGCGAGTTCTTGGACGCGCCCGACGCCGCCCCGAACTTGCGCTTGCTGCACGGCGGCGCCAGCGAAGCCCCGCGCCCGCGCAGCCCCTTCGCCGGCGGCTGAGCGAGCGCGCCTCGACCTGCGCCTTCGCGCGGTCCATGATGCGCCCCGCGTGAGTGACCCGAAGGCAACACGACCCGCGTGGTGGGCGGCCCACGAAGAGGCCTGCCAACGCGGGCAAGACGGCTACACGGATCCTCGCACCGGCTACTTCGTGTTCTCGCGCGTCGGCCTCGAGCGACGCGGCGAGTGCTGCGGTGCCGGCTGTCGCCACTGCCCCTACGGTCACGAGAAGGTCAGCGATCGCGGCGCCGCCATCCAACAGCCGGCCTACCTGCTTCCACCGCGCGCGCCGCTGCCGGAGGAGATCGACCTCGTGTTTTGGTCGGGAGGCAAAGACGCCTTTTTGGCCCTGCGGGCCTGGCTGCACGCCGCGCCCACGCGAGGCGAAGCGATCGAGGCCGCCCGCGCGCGCCTCGTCTTGCTGACGACCTTCGACGCCCGCTCGCGCCGGATCGCCCACCAAGAGATCCCCGTCTCACGCGTGATCGAACAAGCGCGTGCGCTCTCGCTGCCCAGCTTCGGCGTCCCCTTGCACGCCGGGCACGACTACGGCGAGCGCATCACGGCCGCCTTGGCGCGCCTCGCCGCCGACGGCCAACGCGTGCGCCGGGTGATCTTTGGCGACCTCCACCTCGCGCACATCCGCAGCTGGCGCGAAGAGAACTTTGCTCCCCTGGGACTCGAGCGCGTCTACCCGCTTTGGGGTCGCGACTACGCCGAGCTCCTCGACGATCTCGAGGCCTCGGGGGTGCCCGTCTCGATCAGCGCCGCGCCCGAAGGCGAGCGCGCTGGCCTCGACTGCGCTACCGTCGGGACCCCCTTCGACCGAGCCTTCGCCGCGCGCGCGAGCGAAGCGGGCTGGGACGCCTTCGGCGAGAAGGGCGAGTTTCACACCCTGGCCGAGCTGTGGCGGGCGAAGGGCGACCCCCTGGCGCAGCCCGAGCCCTCACCCGAGCCGGCGAATCAGTAGCTGACGAAGCCCTTTTTCTTGAGGGCGACCACGCCCTTGGTCAAGGTGACGTCGTCGAGGCTCGAGGCATCGAGCAACTCGGTCCAGTCGCCCTCTTCGAAGATCGCTTGCAGCACGTCGAGCTGCGCCGCCTCGAGCGAGGACCAGGGCGCGGGTGCGGGCGTGACGAGCTCGACCTTGCCGCGCGGCAGATCGCTGCGCGCCCCGAGGTGGGCGAGCTCGTCTTGCTGACGCGCCGCCTCCATGAGCATCGACTCCAAGCTCGGTTGGATCTCGTCGCCCTCGGGCACCTCTTCGAGGTTGCTCTCGAGACCGAAGCCGCCTTCTTGCCAGCCGAGCATGCGCAGCAGCGCCTTTTCGGGGTTGAGGCGCGGGCGCCCGTCGATGCGCGCGTAGCAGACGCTGCCGTTGCGCAAGATCAGCGAGCCTCGCGAGGGGCCCTGGACGCGCAAGGTGCCGGTCTTGCGGCTGGTGGCCAGCCACTGCAGCACGTCGGCGAGCGGGATGTCGCGGATGTTGCCGGACATCGAGCGTCCGGAGCTCTCGTCGGGCTCGGGACTCTTGACGGAGTCGGCCGAGACGGAAGAGACGCGAAAAAGGTGCGCACCGATCTGGATGCGATCGCCGGTTCGCAGGCGACGCTCTTGCACCTTTTCACCATTGACCAGGGTGCCGTTGCGCGAGCCGAGGTCGCGGACCCAGGTCGCGCCGCGCGCGAAGAAAAATCGCGCGTGCTTGCGAGAGACTCGGTCTTCGCGGATCACCAGGTCCGCTTCCGAGCTGCGGCCCGCGATGTAGGCGCCGCCGGGACGCAAAGGAAAGTCCGGCCCGTCGTGTTCGACGTACTTGAGCACGTGCACCTGGGCGGACATCTGGATCCAAGGTACGGCATCCGGCTTTGGTGGGTCAAAGCCGAAAGACGCCGAATTCGCGCGCCTGAACACCTGTCGACGCGCTTGGACCCTCCTCGACTCGGGCTTTTGGCGGCCCTGCGATCGGCGCTCGATGCGAAGGATCTGCGTCAAATGAAGGGCCTTGTCCCCGATCTCGTCTCCTCACGCGTAGGGTTCCCCCGCTTGCCGCGATGCGGCCGGCGCGCAAGACTCCTACCCGAGGATGGAGAGCCGATGATGCGAAAAAGCTGGATCTGCGCGGCGAGCACCGTACTTTTGCTGACGAGCGGCTGCGCCGGCCGCAAGGCCCAGGGACTCGACAGTTCGCCTCCGGCCCCGCCGAACCCCTACGCGAGCTACCAAAGCGACGCGGCCACCCGCAACGCCCAGGGCCAAAACAAGCCCGGGCAGTTCTCCCAAGTCCAAGGCCAAGGGCAAGGACAAGCCGCGGGGCAGCCCGAGCAGCCCATCCCCGAGTACGAGACCGCCCAGGGCGTGACCTTGTCGCAGCAAGTGTACGCCGACGCGACGGACGCCAACCCCTACCTGATCGGCTACGAGGAGTTCTCCACCGGTGACCGCGTCGAGGTGGTCACCTACGTTCACACCTACCCCGATCCGATCGAGACCTACCCGCGCGTCTACTGGGCCGACCGCTGGTACTACAACGTGCAGGGGACCTTGGTGTACTGGAGTCCCTTCTACACGAGCTGGTGCTACTACTGGGGGCCGCCCGGACCGCTGATCGCGGTGTGGAACTACAACTACCCCTGGATCGCCTACGGCTGGGGCATGGGCTACTACGGCTACGGCTGGTACTGGGGCGGCGCCGGCTACTACGGCTGGCACGCCTACGGACGGCCCCCTTACGGCTACCGCCCGACCCGACCGGGCAACGTCGCTTTGGGTGGGCCTTCGAACGGTCGGCCGAACGTCCCGCCCAGCACCGGAAGCCAAGGCGCGGGCGGACAACAAGGTGGGGGCAGCCCCGCGAACCCCGGCGCGAGTGGTCCGGGTGCACGCCTGGGCGCGACGGCCCCCACAGCGCCGAGCAGCCCCGGTACGCGACCGGCGGGTCCGCCGATGCGACCGGGCGCCGAAGGCAGCGACCCCGGATCTCGCCTGGGTACGAATGCTCCGGCGCAACCGGGCACGCCGAACTCGCGGCCGGGACGGATCCCCGACTCTGGGCCGCCGACGACCCTGGGCCAAGCCACGCCGGCCAACAGTCGCCCGGCCAACAGTCGCCCGGCCAACGGGGGAGACTCGAAGAGCTGGGTGAACCCCAACCCGCGGCCGGCCCCGCGCCCCTCGAGCCGCGCACCGGCCCCGAGCGTGCCGAGCTGGTCACCGGCGGGTAGCTACCAAAGCGGCGGCGCGGGTTCGGGCTCGGGTGGCTCGGGAAGCTCGCCGGGCTATCGCCCCAGCGGCAGCGCCGGCGGCGGCTCGCCGGGCTACACGCCCTCGCGTAGCTACGCGCCCTCGCCTTCGCGCTCGTCGAGCCCCTCGCGCAGCTACTCGCCTTCGCGCTCGTCGAGCCCCTCGCGCAGCTACTCGCCTTCGCGCTCGTCGAGCCCCTCGCGTAGCTACTCGCCTTCGCGCTCGTCGGGGAGCTCGCGCTCGTCCGGCCCCTCGCGTTCGTCGGGGAGCTCGCGCTCGTCCGGCCCCTCGCGTTCGTCGGGGAGCTCCCGTTCGTCCGGCGGCTCGCGCTCGTCCGGCGGCTCGCGCTCGTCCGGCGGCTCGCGCTCGCGGCCGCGCTAAGCCAAGACGAAGTAGGCGGCGCCCGGCAGCACGGCCAGCGCCACGACCAAGACCAGCCAAGTGCCCAGACCCGGGCCTTGGCTGCTTTGCGTGCTCGAGACCTGCATCAAAGGCGGCGGTGGTCGCAGCGCGAGATCCAAGCGCTCGTCTTCGAGGTGCTGCAAGCTCGGCGGCAGCACGCTGGGCTCGGGCGTGTGCTCGCCGAAGACGGGCATCTCGGGGCGCGGCGTGATGCCGACTTGGCCCGAGTCCTCGTCGCGCACCACCGCATCGACACGAGAGACGGCGGCATCGAGGGCGGCACCAAAGGCCTCGACCGCATCACGCCCCGCGTTGGGACCCGAGCCACTGGACTGCACCATGTTCGAAAAATACGCAGGGATCCGGGCGAGCGCCAGACGCGGCTTGCGGCGTCGACTCACCTGCCCCCATGATCGCCCGTGGCCTTGCGCATCGAAGCCGTCCCCTGCTTGCGGGACAACTACGCCTATTTGATCTTCGACCCCGAAAAGCCCGAGGAGGGCGCCTGGGTCGTAGATCCGGGGGAAGCCGCGCCGGTCGATGCCGCCTTGGCCGAACGGGGCCTCTCGCTCACCGGAATCCTGCTCACGCACCACCACCCGGACCACGTCGGGGGCAACGCGGCGCTGGTCGCCACCCACGGCCCCCTCGCGGTCCTGGGCTTCGCCGACGACGCGCACCGCCTCCCCGAGATCACCCAGCGCCTCCCGGCCTCACGCGGCCGCTTCGAGGCGAGTGGGCAGACGATCTGCGGTCTGCCCCTCGAGACCATGCACATCCCCGGGCACACCACCGGGGCGATCGCCCTCAAGCTCGGCGACGAGGTTTTTACCGGCGACACCCTCTTCGCCGCCGGCTGCGGGCGCCTTTTCGAGGGCACGCCGGCGATGATGCACGCGAGCTTGCAGTCCCTGTGCGCCTTGCCCGAGGACACGCGCCTTTGGTTCGGCCACGAGTACACGGCGGCCAACTTGCGCTTTGCTTCGAGCGTCGAGCCCGACAACGACGCGATGCAAGCGCGCGCCGCCGACTTGCCCGCCTGCACGACGCCGAGCACAGTGGCCCTGGAGCGCGCGACCAATCCCTTCGTGCGGGCGGCCGACGCCGAGGAGCTCGGCGCGCGCCGCAAAGCCAAAGACGAGTTTCGCGGCTGAGCGCCCGCCGAGCTCGAGGCCCGGTCAGCCCCAGCCGCGCAGCTTGGACTCTTCGCGCCGGTAGAGCTCGAGCGCCTCGCGGACCGTCTTGCGCGCGGCCGCGGCGTCGCCGAGCTCTTCGATGCGCACCTCTTTGTTCTCGAGCACCTTGTAGTCTTTGAAGAAGCGCTCGATCTCCAACATCGTGTGCGCCGGCAGCTGGCCGATGTCTTCGTAGTCGGCGAAGGCCGGGTCGCCGATGTGCACGGCGATGACCTTGTCGTCGCCTTCGCCCTCGTCTTCCATGTGCATCACGCCGATCGCCCGTGCGCGCATGATGACGCCGGGGTTGACCGGGTGATCGCCGAGCACCAGCACGTCGAGGGGATCGCGATCGGGGCAGTAGGAGCGCGGCAAAAAGCCGTAGTTCGCCGGATAGTGGACGGCGCTGTACAAGATGCGATCGACCCGCAAAAGGCCGCTGGGCTTGTCGAGCTCGTACTTGACCTTGGATCCCTTGGGGATCTCGATAAAGACGTTGAAGCCCTGATCGAGCTGCTCGGGATCGTTGGGGAGGTCGTGCCAGGGGTGCGTCATGGCGGCCTGCGCCGCGCAAGCTAGTGCCCCCGAGGCAAGGACGCAAACCGTCCGGACTCGGCCGGCGCAGCGCCCGGCAAGCGCAGATCAGTCGTCTGCGAGGACCCGCGGCGCCGTGGCCAGATGGGGCGCCAAAGCGGCGAGCCCGCGCAGATCCGAGACATCGTGGTCGGCGCTCGGCACCATGCGGCGTACGCAGCTCCCCGGCAGCTCGGCCGCGATCGACTCGACGGCGGCCACGGCCGAGGCGTTGGCCGCCGCGGCTTTGGCCACCGCGGCGCGCAAGGCGGGCACCAAGGCCCGCGCCGGATCCGAGATCCCGGCCGAGGCGGCTTCGAGCTGCGCGTCGAGATCCGCCGGCACCGTGGTGCGCAACAAGCTCGGGTCGGCCTCCAGGCGCTCGTAGGCCCGGTTGAAGATCGCAAACTCCAAGGCCACGCGGCGCGAGCCCACCGAGGCTGCGAGCGCGCGCGCGTCGTCGAGGTGGGTGGTCTCGGTCGAGCTCACCAGCACGAAGCTGCTGCTCGGCTCGCGGAACATGGCCTGCACGGCCTCGGCCCGCTCTCGAAAGCCACCGCGCAGCTCGTAGAACACGTTGAAAAAGGCGAGGGTCTCGTCGAGCAGGTCGCGTCCGACGACCATGCCGAAGAGCTTGGTCACGGCCGCGCCGCCGCCCGACAACAAGCGCCCGGCCAGGCCCTTGCGCTCGCGGGTGACGAACCACTTGACGACGCCGTCCTCCAAAAAGCGGGTCAGTCGCCCCGGCGCGTCGAGGATGTCGAGCGCGTTGCGAGCCGGCGGGGTGTCGAGCACGACCAGGTCGTAGTCGTCGCCGCTCATCACCTCGTGCAGGCGCTCCATGGCCAAGTAGGCGTGGGACCGGGCCAAGCTGCCGGCCATGGCCCGGTAGACGCGGTTGCTCAAGATCCCCTGGCGCGTCTGCTCATCGGGGCTGACCCGCGTCATCAAGGCGTCCATCGACTCGGCCTGGTCGAACATGGCCGCGGCCAGCTTGCCGCGCACTTCGACGCCCTGGGCCTCGAGCTCCGAGAGATCGATGGGGATGATCGCGTCGCCGAGGCCGTCGATGCCCAGCGCTTGAGCCAAGCGCCGCGCGGGATCGATGGTGATCACCAAGACCCGACGCCCACGGATCGCCTCGCGCAAGGCGAGCGAAGCGGCCACGGTCGTCTTGCCGACGCCGCCCGGGCCGACGCAGACGATCAGGCGCTTGCCGTCGAGATGCGCGTCGAATTGCTCGACCGTCTCGATGGAGGCGGCGCGCTCAGGCATGGCCAGCCTCCTCGAAGATGATCGCCCGCCCGAGCGCCTGTAGGCCCTCGAGTTCGAGCTGCGGCCGGTGCTCGAAGGCCACGGTGGGCAAGCTGACCCCCTCGCGCAGCGCGGCGATCTGAGCCTGGGCCCGCGCGTAGCGAGCTTGGGCGCGCTCGGCCACGATCACCGCACGCTGGGCCGCGGGAAAGTCCCCACCTTCGGCCGCCTTCGCCAGCTCGGCGCGCGCGTCGGCGTCCGCATCCTCGAAGACCGGCGTCGGGCACTGCGTCACGACCAGGCGGCCGAGCGGCACCTTGTGATCGCGATCCAAGGTCCCAAAGAGCTCGAGGGTCTCTTGGGCCGGCAGCTCGCGCGGCAAGGTGACGAGGTTCAAGACGGTGCGCTTGGGATCCGAGAGCAGGCCCGAGAACCCATCGATCAGCCCACGCATGGGGCCGTCGCCGATCAGGCCGTCCATGACCCGCGGCAAGTTCAAGAGCATCAGCGCGTGCCCGGTGGCGTCGAGGTCGACGATGACCGGATCCCAGCGCGGGCGCCCGCCCTCGCGCGCCTCGACCAAGCTGGCGAGCTTGTTGAGGGCGGTGACCTCGGGGACCGAAGGCGCGGCGTGAAAAAAGCGCATGAGCGCGTTGTTGCGGGTGATGGCCCGCACGACGCGTTTAATCTTGATGTTCTGCTCGAGGTACTCGACCAAGCTGGCCTCGAACTCGAGGTTCATGGCGTGCACGCCGTGGCCGACCTCCCGCGGCGTGTAGCCGATGTCGACGCTGGCCGGGCCTTCGCTGCCGAAGATCCCCTCGAGCGAGGCCCGGTGGCCCATCTCGACGACCAGCGGCCGTCGCCCCTCGGCCGCGGCAGCCAGGGCACAGCCCACGGCGCAGCTGGTCTTCCCGACGCCACCTTTGCCGGTAAACATCAGCAAGCGAGCGTCCGAGAGCTGGGGCGCGCGTGGAGCCACGGGTTGGCGCTGAGTAACCCATGCACCCCGGCGCGGCAAGCGAAGGGCCCGCACGCGGCCGCGCCGGCCCGAAGGGGCCACCGGGCGGGACAGTCGAGCTGAGCCGAAGTACCTTGGACCGGCCGTGAACGCCGAGGGTCTGAGCCATCGACCGCGCAAGCAGCTCACCGCGTGGATCCGCGCGGCGCGACCGCTGGCGGCCGGCAATGTGCTGATCCCGGTGATCTTTGGCGCCGTCTTCGCCGCGCAGGCCCGCCCGCTGTCGACCGGCGGCTTGGTGTGGGCCTGTGTGTGGGCGTGGCTCGATCAACTGCTGATCGTGTTCACCAACGACTTGGCCGACGAGCAGGTCGACCGTCTCGGCCCGGGCAGCGCGATGTCCGGAGGCTCGCGGGTGCTGGTCGAAGGCCAGCTCGAGCGCGCCCAGCTGTGGCGCGGAGCGGCCTTCGTCTTCACGTTGTGGCTCGGCCTGAGTGCGTGGCTGAGCTGGCGAAGCGAGAGCCTCGTCCCCCTCGCGTGCACGACCGCGGCCCTCGTCTTGTTGTGGGCCTACAGCTTTCGACCCCTTCGCTTGAGCTATGGCCGCGGCGGCATGGCGGCCCAAGCGATCGGGATGGGCATCGTGCTCCCGATCTTCGGCTGGCATCTCCAAGGCCGCAGCCTCGACACCCTCCCGCTGCTCGCCTTGATCCCCACCGTCTGTCTCGCCGCCTCGAGCCACCTGCTGACCGCCTTGCCCGACCTCGAAGGCGACCGCCGCGGCCAAAAGCTCACCCGCGTCGTCCGCATCGGAGAAGCCCGCGCCCGCATCGAAGCCTTCGCCTTGATGCTCCTCGCCATCATCGGCGCCTACCTGAGCACCCCGCTCGCCTTGCTCCCGACCCTCGCCGCCAGCGCCCTCGTCCTGCTCGCCTTCGCCTTCGCCCGCCGCATGGTCCACGACCGTGTGGGGCGTGTCCGTTTTGCGTGGACCGGCCTCGTCACCAACAGCGCGCTGTGGCTGGGCTGGATCTGGACGCTTTGGCGCGCGTGAGCGGCCATCCGCCCTCGTCGCAAAGGGTGAAGTCCGGGGGGAGCAGGCGGGAAGAACTGCCCGCATTCGCGCGATTGCCTCGGCCGCGCCGCAATATCGATCCCACGGCCGGCGCCTGATACGCTGTGCGGGTACGCCGCGACCCCAGGCGCGCCATGTCCCAGCCCGATCCCATCGCTCCCCTCCCCCCTCGCGGCGACTCGAGGCTCGTGCGTCGTGCGGAGCGTCCGGGTTTTTGTGTGGCCAACTTGGGGCCGCTGATCGTGGCCATCTGGACGCGCACCGCGGTGGGCGAGCACGTGGATCTGATCGGCGAGGCACAGCGCGAGATCTTGCGCGAGCACGGAAAGTGCGCCGTCATCAGCATCATTCGGGCCGAGCTGAGCATGAGCGTCGATGACGAGGTGCGGGCCAAAGGGCAAGACAACATCCGCGACTTCGGCGACTCGACCGTGCGCAACGTGCTGGTGGTCGAAGCCGGCGGACTGCGGGCGAGCTTTTTTCGCTCGGTGGTGACCGGCTTGTACTTTTTGACGCGCAAGTCCTCGGCCCAAAAGGTCTGCTCGAACCTGACCGAGGCGGTGGAGTGGTCACTCGAGCCTTTCGCCCAAGGTGAAGAGGGCGCGAACTGGCCCGACCTCGATGTGGCGCTCGTCGCCGACGAGGTCAATCGTTTCGCCGACGCCTTCACCTACGACTGAAGGCGTCGTCGTCAGCGGTCGAAGGGCATCACTTCGATCACCGCGTCTTCGCCCTCGTCGGCCGCGTCATCCGCGGGGACGCACTTCTCGCTCGCCGGGCTGGCGCTCGGATCCCCTGGACCTCGTGGGGGACCTTGTGGCGGACTTTGTTCGGGATCCGGGCGGGCTTCGGGCCGGGCGTCGCGCGAGTCGATGTCCGGGCAGTCGGCGTGACCGGCCGGTGGCGGCACGTCGTTCGCGAGGTTGTAGAGGGTGTCCAAGCTGGGCAAGAAGAAGTACTCGCCGCCGCGCGTGGTCACAAAGCGAGGCAGGTCCCAGGCGATCGTCGGGGCCTTGCCGCGCGCGCCACTTTGCATGACGTACTTGCCGGCCCGATCCCCCTCGTGTTGCGCACCGATCAGGGGATCGCGGTCGTCGGGGTAGGTCAGGTGCGTCGAGGAGAGCACGCTGTTGACCCAGTTGAGCTGCACGAACTCGAACTGCCGGGCGATGTTGGCGTTGATGACCACGAACAAGGTGCCCCGCGCTTGGCCGTCTTCGGCCGCGCCTTCGGGCAAGCGGGGGCCATAGGGCGTGGCGCGGCGGATGATGCGGTGCAGCTTCGTTTGCACGACGCCGGGGCCGCTGGGGTCCTCGCGCGGGTTGTTGCGGCGGATGTGCGCGCCCAAGGGGCAGCGCGCGCCATTGGGATCTTCGTGGTAGCGAAAGTCGTTGTTCTTCTTGGCGTTGGCGCCGAGCTCGGGGTCGTCTCGTTTGGGGCTGCGCACCAAAGGCGCGCCGCTCGGCCAGCGACCGACCATCTTCGCGCCCACCAGCTCGGCGGTGACTCCGTTGCGCTCGGCCACGCTTTGCACGTAGTCGCGGTAGCGGCCGACGTGCTGCTGCAGCTTGCGAAAGACCATGAAGCTGCCGTTTTGGAAGAAGGGGGAGCGGAACTGGACCTGACCGAGCTCGTCGGTGTGACCGAGCACGAACTCCCCGCTGCGCAGGCGCGCCCAGCCTTTGCGGCCCAGCCGCCCCTTGGTGGGCGTGCCGTCGCCGGGATAGGCGAGGTCGCCGGCATCGAGCACCGAAGGTTGCGAGATCCCGTCCGCGAAACCGAAGTGCTCTTTGCCCGCCCACGCGCCGTCGAAGTGCGCGCCGAGCTCTTCGTGCACCGTGTGCACCGAGGGGTTGGCGGCCATGGCCGTGTCGACCTTGGCGAGCAGGGCGTCGAGTTCCTCGCGCGTCGGCGCGTTCATGGCGAAGACGGCGTGCAGGCGGCCGTCGCGGTAGGCCGGCTCCCAGCGCTCGGGGTCGCTGTCCCCGTCGTCCCCCAGGTAGGCCCGCGCGCGCGCCTTCATGCCGCACTTGTAGGCCTCGATGGCGCTGGTCGCCTCGTCGTCGCTGGCGTCGAGGGCCCGCGCTTGGCCCCCGTAGCCGAACATGTCGATGGCCGGATAGGCCAAGCCCACGTTGAGCACCGCGAGCAGACCGCCTTGGCCGTCGTAGTTCTCGCAGCAGGTGACCAAGGGCAGCAGCGCCTTCAGCAAGCGCCGCGCCTCGTCGACCTCGCCGAAGCGGACGAAACGGTAGTGCACGAACTTGGGCGCACAGCCGTAGTGGTAGCCGCGCAGGACGTTGCTTTGGATCTGTCTCAGGTCGAGCATGACGACGATCGGGGCGCGCGAGCTAGCTCAACAAGAGCTGGTTCTCCGACAAGAAGTGCCGCAGCTTCGACGGCATCCGGCGGTCGTCCGGGCCGATGAAGCGCGTGAAGTGATAGAGCTCTTTCGACAGGGCCACGCTCGACTTGATCTGCAGCAAGCTGCGGTCGAGGTAGGCGCCGCCAAAGGCGTTGGTCTTGATCTGCCGGGCCCGCAAAAAGGCCTTGAAGGCGATGATGTCGCGCGAGCCCCCGAGGGGGTAGCCGACCAGCTTGCCGAAGATCTTGTCGATCTCGTCGGCGATGCGCGTGCCAAAGTCCTCGACGTACTGGATGAAGTCGCCATCGTAGACGCTGGCGAAGAGCATGTAGGTGTCGTCGATGACGCTGACCCGAGCGAAGTGGAGGGTCGGCAGGTTCTTGAGCGGACGGATCCCGAGGTCGATGGTGGCGAAGGTCCCCAGCTGCATCAGGCGCTTGAGCTTGCCGAGCTGGCCGTCTTTGATCCGCGCGAGCAAAGTGAAAGGACCCACCCGATCGGGGCTGAGGATCGGGGTCAAGCGAATGTCTTGATTGGCCGCCGTCATCGCGCGCGGCATGTCGTTGACCGTGCTCTTGTCGTGATTGACCAAGTAGGGGTCGTGCACGAAGTCGGCGTAAAGAGCCCGCAGCTCGGCCTCCGAGACGCCGTCGGCCGCCCGTAAAAAACGGTTGAAGTGGTCGCGCAAGACCAGGGCGTCGCGCAGCTCGGTCTGCGAGTTGTCGTAGGCCCGATAAAAGAGCTCGACGCACAACAGGTGCGCGCGCAGGTAGGCATCGAGGGCCTCGGCGTCGGCGGCTCCGGCCGCCGGGTAGCCCGAGCAGTGGCCAAAGACGGCGTCGACGCCGGCGGCGTTCTTGCCCAAAAAGCGCACCGCATCCCAGTAGGAGTCGTAGATCACCATGAAGTACAAGGTGTCGTGACCGGCGGTGAAAAAGCGGGCGTAGTGGATCCCGTGCGCGTCGCTTTGAAAGGGGTTGTGCTGCGGATCGTCGAGCAAGGCGCGCAGCGCCCGAAAGTGCGAGGGCGGGACCTTGGCTTGGATCGTGAAGGTTCGCGGCCCGCGTTTGTGCGCCGGCTCGTGCTTCGGCGGGAAGGGCGAGAAGCAAGGTCGGCAGCCGGTGAACAGGCCCGAAGCGATCGTGGCCCCGACCGCGCCGCTGGCGAAGACGCGTCGCGAGATCATCGCGCTCGCCTCATTCGGCCCACCCGCCAAGTCGCCAGATGAATCACCCGGTGAGTCGGCCGGCGAATCTGTCGGGGATCCGAGCGAAGACTTCAGCGAGGACCGAGGCCATCCATCTTCGGGATCCACCCCCCATGGGTATCCGCCCAGGCCCCATGCGGTCAAGGCGCAGGGTCGCGCTTCAGCGCGGCGCCTCGAGATCCACGCCCACCAGGTCGCCGTAGATCTCGGCGTAGTCGTTCTTGCGCGGGTCGGGGATCTCGAACAAGCGCCCGTCGAAGGCCAAGAAGGCCAAGACCAGTCCCAAGCCGAAGGCGCACACCGGCAACCAAAAGCCGGGGCCCCGCGTCGCCCAGCGTGGCCAGCGAAGGCCGAGGCGTCCGCACGCGACCATGCTGCCGTGGACCACGTGGTACAGGCCCAAAAGGCCCAAGCCGGCGTAGTAGGGGTAGAAGTAGGCGGGGCTCCACCAGTAGGCGAAGCTCAGGGCGTCAAAGCCGACGTCGACCTCTTTCCACAGGTTCAAGCCGCGGGTGGCCAAGATGTGGCCCAAGATGAAAATGGCCAAGAACCAACCCGAGCGGCGGTGCCAGCGTGCGCGCGCAGGCAAGGGCGCCTTGGCCCGGCCCGACTTCTTGCGTCGCCGCGCCGACATGACCCCGCACGCGATGTGCACCACCAAGGCGAGGGCAAAGACGATCTCGATGATCGCCGTTTGGTACACGAGGCGCATCACGCCTTGCACCTGCGCGTAGAGCTCGCGCCCGCCCGGCGCAAAGAGATGCGTGCTCAGGTGCAGCAGGGCGAAAATCGCAAAGATCAGGCCGCTGATGGCCTGCCAGCGCTGGAGCTTGGAGTTGGGGGCGCTTCGCCCGGCTTCGTTCATGACCACCTCACGAAAAGGGGCTCCAAAGCGTTACACGCCGCGGTCGCATTTGTGGGTTGGGGCGCCGATGCAGCTCGCCGCACTCCTTGGCGCGTCTTCGGCCCCCGCGTGCTAGCAACGGGCGATGAAGGAGGCGCCGCCGGAGATCCAAGGCCAAAGCGCGCCGCGTCTCGAGCTGGTCGCGCGGACCTGGGCGCGCCGAGGCGGACGCGCGTCGCTTTCGATCGGGGCGAGCCAGGCTGCCGCCTTCGCCGAGGTCCGCCCGCGCCTCGAAGCCGGGCCCTTTGGCGTCGACGCGGGCTGCGGCACCGGCCGCTCGAGCTTCGCGCTGGCCGCGGCCACGCCCGCTCTTTCGACCATCATCGGCCTCGACCGTTCGGCCGCGCGCCTGGCCAAAGGCGCGGCCGAGCTGACCGACGCGCGCGTTCGGCTGCTGCGCGCCCGGATCGAAGAATTTTTCGTGCAGCTCGAGGCGGCCGGGCTCCAAAGCACGCAGACCTGGCTGCTGTATCCCAACCCCTACCCCAAGCCGGGACGGATCTCCGCCCGCTTGTACATGCGGCCCGGTTTCGACGCCCTCGTGCGCAGCTCTCGATCGATCGAGATGCGCACCAACTGGGAGGTCTACGCGCGAGAGTTCGCGCAGGCGATCTCGAGCCTCGGCCGTGAGGTCGAAGCGGTGGAGCCATTCGATCCGCCGGCGCCGATCAGCGACTTCGAGCGCAAGTATCTCGCGCGCGGCCAAAGGCCGTGGCGCGTTCTCGTCTGAGCTTCGACGACGCTTCAGCTCTCGATGCGCGGCGCGTTGGCCCGAAAGATCCGGGCGAAGCGGCTGTCGTCGAGCACGAGCGAGTACTGAAGCCGGTTCGGATGAAACTCCGGGTGGTAGCGGGTCTTGCCGAGCATCCGCTGCACCCGGATCGCGGGCAACAAGGCCGCCGCCGGCAGGCGCTTGGCTCGGATCCCGCGCGCCTCCAAAAAGCGACTCATCGGCCCCGCCTCTTCGCCGGCGACGTTGTAGACGCCCTTGCCGTGCAACATGATGGCCAAAAGCAGGTCTCGACTGAGACGCTCTTTGCTCATCGGGTTGATCATCGGGTCGAAGCCGATCGGCAACAGCGGCGGCTCCGACTCGAACAGCAAGTTCAAGCCCGAGACCAC
>JAUIJR010000586.1 GCA_030431075.1 Polyangia bacterium
CGACTTGCCCGCCGCAACCCATGATCGACTCGACCATCAGCGCCGCGGGGGCCGGCATAGCGAAGGCGGTGGCCCATGCCTTCGCGTGCGCGGCCCGAAACTCCGGTTCTCGCCAGGGCGCGCGCAAGGGATCCGGCATCGGCAGCACCCGGGTATGGGGTCCCGGTCCGCGCCCGCCGGGCCCGGCGTGTTTGTAGGGGCTCAGCTCGATCAGGGTCTGGGTGTGGCCGTGGTAGGCGTGCTCGAGGACGGCCACGTCTTCGCGGCCGGTAGCGGCCCGGGCGATCCGCACTGCCAGCTCGTTGGCCTCGCTGCCCGAGCAACAAAAAAAGCAGACCTCGAGCGGCTCGTGCCCCTCCGGCGGCGCGGGGAAGCTCGCAGCCAGGCGCGCCGCGTACTCGAGCACGGATCCGTGGAGGTAGCGCGTGTTGGTGTTGAGCCGAGCCCATTGGGCCGCCGCCGCCTCGATCACCCGCGGGTGCCCATGGCCCACGTGGCAGATGTTGTTGACCCCGTCGATATAGGCGCGCCCGCGCTCGTCGAAGAGCTCCGCGCCGCGGCCGGCGACGATGTGCAAGGGGCGTTCGTAGGCCAAGCTGAGATTGGGACCCAAACGGGCGCGGGCGGCCAGCAGCGCGTCGACCTCGTCGCTGGGCGCGAAGGGGCGTCCGTGCGCGGCGTCGTCGACCGTGGCTGCGACGCGGGCCGGCCCCGCCGCGTCGAGCTGCGTCAGCAAGCGCCAGCCCGGCTCGGCGCTGAGCTGGTAGTAGGCGGCGTCGGGATGCTTGCGCGCGTTTTCGGCGGCGATGACGACCGAGACACACGCGCGCAAGCGGATCAGCAAAGGCAAGGCCGCGCGCTCTTTGGGCTCGAGGGGGAGCTGCGCAAAGTAGGCCGAGGCCAGGGCGTGCAGTGCCGCGAGCGGATCGTGCTCGCCTTGCATCGCGTAGGTCGCCGTGATCGCCAGCTCGGCTGCCCGAAGCCCGTGGGCCGCGTCGCCAAAGTCGATCAGACCGGCGACCTCGCCCTCGACGATCATCACGTTGAGGTCGTTGACGTCCCCGTGAATCGCGGCGCGTGGGAGTGACGCGAGACCTGACGCTCCGCCCCACGCCTCGAAGTCTCGAAGGCACTGCTCGACGAGCTCGCGGCGCCGGCGGTCGTCGGGGAGCTCGGCGAGGCGCGCCCGGATTACGGCCGGCGCATTCGAGAGCTCCCAAACGAAGCCCGGCGGGCTCGGCCGCTCGGGCGCCCCACGCAAGGCCAGGTCCATGCGCGCGACGAGCGAGCCGAGCTGCGCATGAAATCGCGGAGGCACGCCACGGCCCGGGTGGATCGACGCGCGCCAGGGCTCGCCTTCGACCCAAGTCAGGACCCGGGCGAGGCGACGCGGATCGTCGGGCCAAGGCTCGAGCGCCGCCCCCGCGAGACTCTCGCGCACGCGGGGAAGCGCGGCGCCAAGCGAGGCATGGGCGCGCCGCATGAGCTCGTTTTGGAATTCCAGGGTTTCCCGCGCGATCCCGGCATGCGAGATGCGCAGAACAAAGCGACCCTCGGGGGCCTCGACCGCAAAGTTCTCATCCTCGTAACCGGGCAAGGGACGAAGGCGCCCGCGCAGGCCCCAGCGCTGCTCGAGCAGCTCGGCGGCCCGCCGTGCGGCCGTGCCTCGGGCCTCGCTCGAGCCGTCCTCGCCTTGCATGCCGGCAGGGTGCCAGCTCGTCGCGGGTGGCGCCACGCGCCTTGGCCCACCCTGTGCGTCGGGCCGGCTTTCGATCCCGAGCCTTTTGCGTACACTGCCGCCGTGCCCCGCCGCCCGGCCCGCTCGCAGGGAGTCTCGTCGCTTCGTCGCTCGCGCGCACAGGCCATGCTTTGGGTCGCGGCCCTCGCGGCCTGCGAGAGTTCGGGATCGACGACGCCCCCGACACCGGCGACCCCGGCCGCGGACCCGGCTGCGTCCCAGGACGCGAGCGCCGAAGCTTGGATCTCCACCCTCGGTCGCGAGCACGCCTTGACGGGGAAGATCTGGTCGACCCGTGAGGCCCGCTTCGTCGACGCCGACGCGCTCGTGGCCGCCCTCGCCAAAGCCGACCACGTCTTGCTCGGCGAGACCCACGACAACGCAGATCATCACCGACTCCAAGCGCGCCTCGTCGCGGCCTTGGCCGAGGGGCGCGAGGCCATCGTCTTCGAACAGATCGAAAGCTCGCGCCAAGCCGAGATCGACGCCAGCGCGGCCGCCGAAGCCGCCGACGCCGAGGCGCGTGCGCTCGCCTTGGCTGAGCGCGTCGACTGGGCGAACTCGGGCTGGCCCGAATTCGAGATCTACGCGCCGGTCTTCGTCGCCGCCTTCGAAGCGAAGCTCCAGATCCGTGGGGCCGGGGTCACGCGCGAGGAGTTGGCGCCGCTCTTTCGAGGGGAGCCCGTGCAGCCCGAGCTCGCCGCGGCCTACGGCCTCGACCGCCCGATGGAGCCCGCCGAGCGCGAAGCTTGGCTCGAAGAGCTGGCCGCGGCGCACTGCGGGGTGATGGCCGGCGAGGTGCTCGCCCCGATGCTCGACGCCCAGCGCCTGCGCGACGCGAAGATGGCCTCGATCCTGCGCGAGAGCCCACGCGCCTTGTTGATCGCCGGCAGCGGACACACGCGCCGGGACCGCGCGGTCCCCAGCTACCTCGACGAGGCGCGCGTGGCCAACCTCGCCTTTTTCGAGGTCGACCCCGAGGGCCAAGAGCCCTCCGACTACCCCGTGGCCGCCCACGACTTCGTCTGGTTCACCCCCGGCCAAGCCCGCCCGGATCCCTGCGCCAGCTTGCGCGCCAAGCACGGCGACGCCGACGCCGACGCCGACCCCGACGCCGACCAAGGGCCCGCCTCCGAGACCCCATGAGCACCCCTGTCGACCGCGCCCCCCTCGACATCGACGAAGAGCTCGTCGCGCCTTTCACCCGTCTGCGCGAGGACCGACGTGACGAGATCATCGTCGTCGAAGGT
>JAUIJR010000587.1 GCA_030431075.1 Polyangia bacterium
GCTCGCGCGCATCCAAGAGATGCTCACCCTCGGCGGCATGGCCTTGGCCACCGGCGTCAGCTTGCTCTTCATCTTGGCCTGGGTGCTCACGCATCTGCGTCGACCCAAGAAGCAGGCGCATCCCGTCATGCCCTGGGTCGCCTTGATGACCTCCTACGTGCCGGTTGCGCTGACCGTCGTGGCTGCGATCGGGCACTTCTTCCCCGTGCTCGCGCCCTACGTGCTCAAGGCCTTCGCGCTCGCCGTGCTCGTCGCCGCCTTCGCTTGGAGCTTCGCCGTCGTCGCCGTCATGGTCGGCGGTCGCAGGCAAGACTTGGCGCGCGCGCGTCGGGCTTTGTTGCTCGCCGGCACGCCTTGGTACTGCCTCGCCGTGTGGCTGGGCACCATGTTGTAGGCACTGGCCGACTACTCCGCCGGCGGCGGTTGCGAACCTGATTCGGGTTGGCGCGCCGCCGTCGCTGCGTTGGGGGTGTCCCAGTCGCTGCGCAGGGCCAGGGCCGGGCCGTAGTCGGGCGAGAGCTCGAGGGCGCGGGCCAAGGCGCGCTCGGCTTTTTCGTGGTTGCCCAAGCGGGACTCGAGCTCGGCCGAGGTCGTCCACAGGTGGGCGTCGCGGGGGTTGCGGGCGAGGAGGACCGTGAGGTCGTGCTGGGCGCGCTCGAGGTCGGCGCCTTCGGTGTCGAGGGCCACGCGCACGCGGATGTAGGCCGCGTACTCGCCCGAGCTCGGCGGTGGGCTGAAGACGACTTGGTCGTCGACCACGTGCTGGGTGCGTGGATTGAGGCCGCGCGTGCAGGCCGAGCTCGTCGTCAGGGAGACGACGAGGCCGGCGAACACGAGAGCACGACGCGCCATCTTCGGGACTAAAGGGGGATGTTCCCGTGCTTCTTGCGCGGGTTGTCTTGGCGCTTGTTGGCGAGCAGCTCGAAGCTGCGGGCGACTTCGCGGCGGGCGTCTTCGGGGCGGATGACCTGATCCAAAAAGCCCAGCTCGGCCGCCTTGTAGGGGCTGGCGAAGAGCTCGCGGTAGTGATCGGTGAGCTCCTTGCGCAGGGCTTCGGGGTCTTCGGCTGCGGCCAGCTTGCGACGGTAGATGATGTTCACCGCCCCGTCGGCGCCCATGACGGCGATCTCGGCGCCGGGGAAGGCCAAGTTCACGTCGCCGCGGATGTGCTTGGAGGCCATGACGTCGTAGGCCCCGCCGTAGGCTTTGCGCGTGACCAAGGTGACCTTGGGGACGGTGGCCTCGGTGAAGGCGTAGAGCAGCTTGGCGCCGTGGCGGATGATGCCCCCGTGCTCTTGGTCGGTACCGGGCAAAAAGCCGGGCACGTCGACCAGGGTCAGCAGCGGGATGTTGAAGGCGTCGCAGGTGCGAACGAAGCGGGCGGCCTTGTTCGAGGCGTCGATGTCGAGGCAGCCGGCCAAGATCATCGGCTGGTTGGCGACCACGCCCACCGGGCGGCCGTCGATGCGACAAAAGCCGGTGACGATGTTCTTGGCCCAGAGCTCTTGGACCTCGAGGAAGCGACCCTCGTCGGCGATGGCCGTGATGATCTTGCGGATGTCGTAGGGCTTCGAGGGGTCCTCGGGGATCAGCGAGGCGAGCTCGGGGCAGTCGCGGTCGACGGCGTCGAGCTGCGAGCCACGCGGCGGCGGCTCCATGTTGTTGTCCGGCAGGTGCGAGAGGATCTCGCGGGTCAGGGCCATGGCCGCCTCTTCCGAGGGGCAGGCGAAGTGGCCGACGCCGGACTTCTCGTTGTGGGCCCGGGCGCCGCCGAGGTCCTCTTTGGTCACCTCTTCGTGCGTCACCGTCTTGATGACGTCGGGCCCGGTGATGAACATGTAGGAGCTCTCCTCGACCATCAAGATGAAGTCGGTGAGGGCCGGCGAGTAGACGGCGCCGCCGGCACAGGGGCCGACGATGACCGAGATCTGGGGGACCACGCCCGAGCTCAGGACATTGCGCTTGAAGATCTCCGCGTAGCCGGCCAGCGCGGCCACGCCCTCTTGGATGCGCGCGCCGCCCGAGTCGTTGATGCCGATGACCGGCGCGCCGACGTCCATGGCCAGGTCCATGACCTTGCAGATCTTCATCGCGTGCGCCCAGCCCAAGCTGCCGCCGAAGACGGTGGGCCGTTGGGCGAAGACAAAGACCTTGCGGCCGTCGACCGTGCCATAGCCGGTGACCACGCCGTCGCCGTAGGAGCGCTTGTCGGCCATGCCGAAGTCGGCGCACTGGCTGGTGACGTACTTGTCGAGCTCGACGAAGGAGCCGGGATCCAAGAGCAGCTCGATGCGCTCGTGGGCGGTGCGACGACCGGCCTCGTGCAGCTTGGCTTCGGCCTTTTGGTTCTTGGCCTCGAGGGGCGCGAGGACTTCGCTCGCATCCGCGGCCTCGGTCTCGGCGTGTTGGGGGCCGCCACCGAGGCGGGCCAGGTCTTCGCGCAGCTGCAGGGCGGCTCGGGGACCTTGGGTCTTCGCGTCGCTCATCGGCGCGAATGTACCCGCTTTTGGGGCCCCTTTGCGGCTGCGCGGGCGCGCCCGAGCTAGATCGAGCCCTTGGTCGAAGGCACGACGCCCTGCATCGCCGGGTCCCGAGCACAGGCCATGCGCAAGGCCCGGGCGAAGCCCTTGAAGGCCGCTTCGACCACGTGATGGGCGTTGCCGCCCGCGCGCAGGTGGATGTGCAAGTTCATGCGCGAGGTCGTGACCAGCGCCTGGAAGAACTCTTTGACCAAGTCGCAGTCGAAAGTTCCGATCCAACGGCCCGAGATGACCGGCAGCTCGTAGACCAAGTAGGGCCGGCCGCCGAGATCCAAGGCGACGTCGACCAGGGTCTCGTCCATCACCAAGGAGAAGTGGCCAAAGCGGTGGATGCCCTTGCGATCCCCGAGCGCCTCGTCGATGGCCTGGCCGAGCACCAAGCCGGTGTCCTCGACCGTGTGGTGCCCGTCGATCTCGACGTCGCCGCTGGCGTCGACGCGCAAGTCC
>JAUIJR010000077.1 GCA_030431075.1 Polyangia bacterium
TCTCCATCTCCATCTCCATCTCCGTCTCCATCTCCGTCTCCATCTCCGTCGCCGTCTCCGTCTCCATCTCCGTCTCCGTCTCCGTCTCCCTCTCCGTCTCCGTCTCCGTCTCCGTCCCCGTCTCCATCGCCGTCCCCGTCTCCATCGCCGTCCCCGTCTCCATCGCCGTCCCCATCTCCATCGCCGTCCCCATCTCCATCGCCGTCCCCGCCGCTGTCGACACCGTCCGCGGAGCTACCGCTCTCCTCTTCAGTATCCGATTCGCCCTCTCCGCCCTCGGACCCGGACGTCTCGCCCGTCGTAGGACTCGTACCCTGGGTCCCCGAGCCAAAGGGATCGGGGTTCGGGTCGCCCTCGGCACAGCCGCCGAAGAAGATCCCCAATGCGTAGATTGCGACGATGCGTAGGGAATGCGCGCGACGATGCATATGAACTCGGCCCAGCGTTTCGAGCGATCCGCCCCACCACACGGAGGCATCGGATCGGCGTCAACGCTATCCCAAGCTCATTGCATATGCAATTCACTTGCGCTTTCGGATTGCCTGAGCGGCCGCCTCAGGGCAGCTCTTCGGTATCCGGCAGCTCGGTCTCTTGCGCGGGGAGCTCGGCGTTCTCGTCGACGCTGGTCTCGTCTTCGCCCGGGTAGCTCTGCTCGCTTTGGTCGACGTCGGGCAGGGCGTCGGGATCCGTCTCGGCCGGCGGGGCGGGCGGGGGCGTCTCGATCTCGTGGACGGCGTTGTCGGCCTCCTCGCGCAGGTCGACGCGGGCGACGGGGAGCTGCTCGAAGGGCATCGGGACGCAGTCGGGGTCGCCACCTTCCTCGTCGCCGGAGATGCGCTCGCGGTCGCGGACGATCTGCACCTGCGTCCCGTCTTCGGCCACGCGAAAGCCGACCACGTCGTACTCGAGACAGGCGTCGCGCTCGTTGGTCGAGCTGCCCTCGCCCTCCCACAAGACGATCACCTCTTCGCTCTCGGGGCGCACCCGCACCAACATGGTGAAGGAGTCCACGAAGACCGAGTCGCCGCCGCCGCTGCAGGTCAGCTGAAACATGTAGTGCAGCGGCACCGTCACGCCCTCGATCGCCGCGAGCTCGACTTCGGGATCGCAACTGCTCGTGTCCAGCGCGAAGTGTTCGCTGAGCCAGACCTTCTCCCCGGCCGGCGTCACCACCACCAGCTCGGCCGCGACGTCGTCGAGGGGGTATTCGTCCTCGGCCGTCGGCACACCGGGGGTCACCGTCACGCGGGGGGTGAGCACGCGGATCCCCTCGCTGCCGCCCTCTTCGGCCGGAGCCGTCCCGATCGAGGGCGTCACGTCGACGAGCTCGGCCGGCAACCAGGTCGGACCGACGCGATCCGGATCCCCTTCGGCCTCCTGCTCGCTCGTCGGACCCACGGGGGCCGGCAGCTGGTTGGGACAGGCGGTGAGGAGGGCCAATAGGCCCGCGAGACGGAGCGGCAGACGCGACATGGGCGTGGAGGGAGCGAAGTGTACGCTCTGGGGCGGCGCGCGCTTCCCAAAACGCAGAACGCGGGCCCTCGGGAGTTCCCGAGGCGCCCGCGCACCCGCAATGTCGAAGCTGGAGACTACTCGGGCAAGATGAGCTCGCAGGTCTCGGTGCAGATGGCGCTGTCGATCTCTTGGCCGTTGAGGCGGCCCCAGTCGCAGGCTTCGCCCTCTTCGAAGACCAGGCCGTCGCCGCAGATGTTGTAGGTGCAGCTGGCCGTGCAGGACTTCTCGCTGCCGTTGTCGGCTCCGTCGTCGCACTCTTCGTCGAGCTCGATCAGGCCGTTGCCGCACTCGGCCTCGTTCTCTTTGTAGCCGGGGGTGCCGGGCATCGAACCCGTGTCTTCCTCGCCCGCGTCGGCCTCGGCACCCGCTTCGGCGCCGTACTCGTCACCGGTCTCGCCATAGGCGAAGTCTTGGGCGAAGCCGAAGTCTTGGCTCGGGTCGTCGGACTCCGCACAGCCGCTGGCGAAGATGGAGGTGAAGGCGGCGAGGGCGATGGTGAGGCTTTGGATGCTGCGGGTCATGGTCGTCTCCGTTGACGCCCGAGCCCTTGTGCATGCGCCTTGCCAAACTCGGCGCGCGCCGCGAGCCCCCGGAATCACTGCCCTTTTTTGGGACATGCCCAAAACACAGGCTGCAATGCGCGTTTACGTGCTGGCGACGAAAGTTTCGTTTGCCACCCCACACGGAAAGCTTCGTAGCCGGCTACAGCATTTCGTGCAGTGGCAAGTCTTCTAGCCTGCGCGCACGCGCGGGGGCGAAGACGCGCCGCGATCGAGCGCAGGCACGCGGGGCCTACTTCGAGCTCGCGCTCGCGCTCGCCTCGCCCTTGGCCTTGCCGCCGAAGAGGCGACGGCGCTCCTTGGGCGGAGGCTCGTCCCCGAGCAAGGCGTCGCCCTTGCTCACGTCGAAGTCGGGGGCCTGGTTCGGATCGCACTTGGGCCCAAAGCCCTCGGCGTCGAAGTTGGTGGCGAGCTCGCCTTTTTGCTTCTTGCCCTTCTCGTCTTCGAAGTTGGCCTCGACGCGGACCTCGTGCTCGCCGGCGCGGGCGGGCGAGCAGTAGCTCAGCAGGTAGTAGCTCTTGGTGGTCTCCTCGACGTGCTCGGCCACGGCCGCGAAGGCGTCCCCGATCGAGGCGTTGTCGGTGGCCAAGGCGGTGCCCGTCTTGCCGACGCGGTCGAGGTCCTCTTGCGAGAGCTCGGCGCCCAGGCCGATGGCGAAGACCTCGTGCTTGCTGCCTTCGAGGGCCTCGGCCACCTCGTCGTCGCTGACCCGGGCCGCGCGGTCGGTGCCGTCGGTGAAGACGACCAGGGTCCCAAACTTGAGCGGCTCTTTGGCCTTCTCCAGGGATTCGTCGAGCTGGGCCAAAGCGGCGATGACCGCCCCGTTCAGGTTCGTGCTCGGGTCTTTGGGCTCGAACTTGGCCAGGCCCTCGACCTTGCCTTGTACGGCCGTGCCGCTCTTCGAAAAGTCGGTGATCCGGTACAGGTCCTCGGAGCCGTCGAAGGCGTAGATGGCCACGCGGTTGTTGGTCGAGACCTTCTCGGTGAAGACGGCCGCCGCCTTGGCGACCTTCTCGCGCCCGTCGCTTTCCGAGACCGAGCCGCTCATGTCCACCAACAACAAGGTGTAGTGGGCGGCCGCGACCTCGGGGTTCAAGATGGTCTGCTGCGACTCGTAGGTCGAGACCAGCTTGTCGTCCTCGTAGATGGCGAACTGCTCGGCGCTGAGGTTGGCGACGGGGTCGCCTTTGCGCGTGGAGACGCGAAAGTAGACGGCGACGTTGCTGGGCTTCTTGCTCGAGCGCTGGATGGGGGTGAGCTCGAGGCCACTGGCGCAGGCCGAGGCGCTCAGGGCGAGAGACGCGAACAAAAGGGGCAGCAGACGGGTCCGCACGGGCGCAGTTTAGCAGCTGGCCGCACACGAGAGCCCGACGCAAAAGACCCGGCACGCAGGCCGGGTCTTCGCTCGTCAGCTTTGGTGGAGTGCGCGGACGCGCCTCCTTCCATCTCGTCGCTCAGGCCTTGGCCATGTTGCGGATCACGGTGTGCAAGATACCGCCGTTTCGGTAGTAGTCGATCTCGACGGGCGTATCCAAGCGCAGCGTGGTGGAGAAGACGACCTTGGATCCGTCGCCCTTGGTCGCGGTGACCTCCACGTCTTGGAGCGGCTTGATGTCGTCGCTCAAGGGGATGTGGAAGCTTTCGGTGCCGTCGAGACCAAGCTCGTCGGCGCCCTCGCCGTCTTTGTAGCAAAGGGGCAGCACGCCCATGCCCACCAGGTTCGAACGGTGGATGCGCTCGAAGCTCTTGGTGATGACCGCCTTGACCCCCAGCAGGTAGGTGCCCTTGGCCGCCCAGTCGCGGCTCGAGCCGGTGCCGTACTGCGTCCCGCCGAGCACCACCAAAGGCGTGCCCGACTCGACGTACTTCATGGCCGCGTCGTAGACGAACTCGACCTCGCCCGTGGGCAGGTAGGTCGTGTAGCCGCCCTCGGTCCCCGGCGCGAGCTGGTTGCGGATGCGGACGTTGGCGAAGGTGCCGCGCATCATCACCTCGTGGTTGCCGCGACGGCTACCGAAGCTGTTGAAGGCCGCCTTTTGTACGCCCTTGCTCTTGAGGTAGAGGCCGGCCGGTCCATCCTCGGGGAAGGAGCCCGCGGGGCTGATGTGGTCGGTGGTCACCGAGTCACCGAGCTTGAGCAGCACGCGCGCGCCGGTGATCGGCTTGATGGCCTCGACCTCGGGCTTCATGCCCTGGAAGAAGGGCGGAAGCTGCACGTAGGTGCTCTCCGAGTTCCAGGGGTAGAGCTCGACTTGCTGGGTCGGGATCTCGTCCCAGCGCGGCTCGTTCATCACGTCGGCGTACTTCTCGCGGAACATCTCCGGCGTGATGCACTTGGCCATCACCGCCTCGAGCTCGTCTTGGCTCGGCCAGATGTCGGCCAAGAAGACGTCCTTGCCGTCGGCGTCCTTGGCGATCGCGTCCTTGGTGAGGTCGATGTCCAAGGTGCCGGCGATGGCGTAGGCGACGACCAAGGGCGGCGAGGCCAGGTAGCTGGCCTTGACCTTGTTGTGCACACGGCCTTCAAAGTTGCGGTTGCCCGAGAGCACCGAGCCCACGATGAGGCCGGCCTCGTCGATGGCCTTTTCGATCTTGTCGTCGAGGGGGCCCGAGTTGCCGATGCAGGTGGTGCAGCCGTAGCCGACGATGTTGAAGCCGATGGCCGCGAGGTCGTCGAGGAGCTCGGCTTTCTCGTAGTACTCGGTCACCACGCGCGAGCCGGGGGCCAAGGAGGTCTTGACCCAAGGCTGGGTGTTGACGCCGCGGGCGCGGGCGTTGCGGGCGAGCAGGCCGGCGGCCAGCATCACCGAGGGGTTCGAGGTGTTGGTGCAGCTGGTGATGGCCGCGATGACGACCTTGCCGTGGTCGAGGCTGTAGTCCTCCCCTTCGACCTTGGCCGAAGCGCCGACCTGCGCCGGATCGACACCGTGGCCGTGCAAGCCGAGCTTGGCCGTGAGGCTCTCGGTGAAGTGTGATTGCATGGCCGTGAGGTCCACGCGATCCTGAGGACGCTTGGGTCCGGCCATGGCCGGCACCACGTCTCCCAGGTCGAGCTCGAGCAGGTCCGTGAACTCGGGCTCGGGGGCGTCCACCTCGTGGAAGAGGCCCTGGGCCTTGTAGTAGCTCTCGACGTCTTTGACGTGGGCCTCGTCGCGACCGGACAGTCGCAAGTACGCGAGCGTCTGCTCGTCGACGGGGAAAAAGCCACAGGTGGCGCCGTACTCGGGGGCCATGTTGGCGATGGTGGCGCGGTCGGCCAAGCGCAGGCTCTTCATGCCGGGGCCGAAGAACTCGACGAACTTTCCGACCACGCCCTTTTCGCGCAGCATCTGGACGATGCGCAGGGTCATGTCGGTGGCCGTCACGCCGGCTTTCAAGGCGCCGGTGAGCTTGAAGCCCACGACGTCGGGCGCGAGCATGTAGATGGGCTGGCCGAGCATCACGGCCTCGGCCTCGATGCCGCCCACGCCCCAGCCGAGCACGCCCAGGCCGTTGATCATGGTGGTGTGCGAGTCGGTGCCGACCAAGCTGTCCGGGTAGTAGTGCGGCTTGCCGTCGACGACGCGATGGTGCGCGACGCTGGCGATCCACTCCAAGTTGACCTGGTGGACGATGCCGCGACCGGGGGGCACCGCGCGGAAGTTGTCGAGGTTGGTCTGCCCCCACTTCAAGAACTCGTAGCGCTCGTTGTTGCGCTTGTATTCGATGTTCAAGTTCTTGAGCAGCGCGTCGGCGTGGTGACCGTCGACATCGACTTGCACCGAGTGGTCGATCACCAAGTCCACGTTGACGAGCGGGTTGACCTTCTTCGGGTCACCGCCGAGATCCACCATGGCGTTGCGGCAGGCGGCGATGTCGACGACGGCCGGCACACCGGTGAAGTCCTGCAAGATCACGCGGGCGGGGATGAAGGGGATCTCGTTGCGCGCGCCCTTGGCCTTCCAGCTGGCGATCTCGGCGACGTCCTCGTCGCGGACCAAAAAGCCGTCGTGGTTGCGCAGCGCCGACTCGAGCAAGACGCGGATCGAGTAGGGAAGCTTGGCGAGCTGGGTCAGCCCCTTCTCCTCGAGGGCCGAAAGCTTGAAGTAGGTCCCCTCGCCGCCGCCGGCGAGAGCAAAGGTCGAACGCGATCCGTAGGGGTTTTTGTCGCTCATCTGCGCTGTCTTTCTGGTCGGCCCCCAAGGCCTCGGGGGCTGCGACCGCGGCGGCGTTATACCACCGCCGCCCGCCGCCGGATCGGGCCCCACTCGCCTCTCGGGCGTGAATTCCGGCGAAATCGCGCCTGGCCCCCGCCCGCGCCGGCTCCCCTCACCCCGGGGATCACCGCGCCGAATGCGGCGGATCCGCCGGAACACGCCCGCGGACCGGCGCGTCACCGTCTTGTGCCCGTCGCCGGCCACGGACAGGATGCCCCGGCATGAGCCGACCCATTCCCCCCGTCGCCCTGAGCTTGTGCGCCTTGGCCCTCGGCAGCTGCGAGCGCGCGGGGAGCTCGACGCCCCCGGCGCAGATGCCGACCCCGGTCGGGGCCGAGGTGGAGCCCAGCGGCGCGGCCCCCTGTCGCGTGCTGGTCAACGTCGACGGCTTCACCCACGAAGTCCGCATCGATCAGCTCGAGCAAGGCGAGACCGGCGCGGAGCAGTTCGAGACCCGCGAAGGCTACGTGGCCATCGTCGATGACGCGGCCTACGAGCTGCGCGAGCACCAGCTCGGCCAGCGCATGCAAGCGGCCAGCCTCGCGGTTCGCCGCCTCCCCGACGGCGAAGCGGAGTTTCTCAGCGACTACTTCGGCGGCCTGTCGGGCACGGGCTTGGACATCATCGACGAGTGCCTGGCCGCGATCGACACGGGCTACGCCGACATGCAAAGCGGCTGCTCCCCCGACCACTACATCGACGACTACCTCGGGCTGACTTCGACCCTCGGCCCCTACATCTCGGTGTCGGGCGGCACGGGGGGATACGCTGGCGGCGCCCACGGCATCGACGACACGCGCATGGAGATCTGGAACCTGGGCAAGCTCGGCCCCACGCAGCCGATCTCGGCCGGGGCCGAGCGCACGGAGGGCCTCGAGCTCCTGACCCCGAGCCAGCGCGCCCAGTTCGAGCGCGAGCTCGTCGAGTACGGCGTCGCGGCCTTCGGCGACGACGAAGAAGAGAGCTACGACTACGAGATCGGGCTCGACGACGTGGCCGGCAGCGCCTTCGCCATCAACCCCGACGCCAGCGTGTCCATCGACACGACGATCGGGTGTTGCAGTTGGGTGGTGAACCACGGCCACTTCGAGGTCTCGACCGCCTTCGCCACGGCACCGCCGGCCCTGGCCGCATGGCTTCCGAGCGAGCGCAGTCATCGCTGGGAGCGCGCGGGCTGTGGCGCGGTGGACCTCGCGGGCAAGGTCTACGACGCGCGTGGCCGCGAGATCGCGGACCTCGGCGCGAGCGAGCCTCCGCTGGGCGTGTACTGGCTCGGCGCCGATCATCCCTTTCGCATCGACTGGCTGCGCCCGCTCCCCGACGAAGCGCCCACCCCTCCCCTCGGCGACACGCCCCCCCACGAGGCGGCCCGCAGCGCCATGAAAGAAGGTCGACACCGCGACGCCGTCGCCTACTATCGCCGCGCGGTCGAAGCCGACAAAGGCGAGACCTGGCTCGGCGAGCTCGGCTGGGCCCTCTTTCACGTTGGCGAGCTCGAGCAAGCCGAAGCCCTGAGCATCGAGGCGATGGCCCACGCCGGCACGAAGGCCAAACTCGCGGCCATCCTCTACAACCTCGGCCGCATCCACGAAGCGCGCGGCGATCTCGAGGGCGCGGCCGCCCACTACCAAAAGAGCCTCGAGCTGCGTCCCAACGCGACGGTGCAAGCCCGCCTCGAAGCCCTCGCCAGCGCGAAGCCCAAGCCCGACCCGGCGCCCTGACGCGAGCCGGGATCCCGGCTATTGCGCGCAACGTCACACCGCACCGGACCGTGGGCCGGAGTGGGGATCTGGGCACCTAGGGCCCCTGGAACGGACTCCAAACGAGAGTTGCACCAGCGCCGTCACCTTCGCCGGAACTGCCGTTCCTGCTGGCGCTGCGAACACCGCCTTCTCTACCGTAGCGACCACGGCGCCGCCCACCTTCGGCCGCGCTTCAACCCAATCGAAGTTCACGCGAGACATCCCAAATGCGCATCGTTCTCATCATCGTCATGGTCCTCGCCATGCTCGTCTCCACCGGCATGGGCGTCGCCATCGGCAACCACAACCTCTTCAGCGAAGAGGCCAAAGACCTCTACAAGATGGCGGAAGCAGCCGGCGAAGCCGGCGCCGAAATCGCGGCCGGCCCACGCAACTCGGGTATCGGCGGTTTGGTTGTCGGCCTGCTCGCTCTCGTGATGGTCGTCGTGACCTTCATGAAGAAGACCAAGCCGATCCAGATCGTCGCCGGCCTCATCGTCGTCTTGGCCATCATCTTCATCGCCATCTCCCCCAGCGGGGAAGGGACGGCGACGCCGCGAAACCAGGCTCTCATCTACGGTCTCGCCGGCATCGTCACCGCCATCTGTGGCTTCCTCGCCGAGAAGAAGCGCGCAAGCTGAGTCGGACGACGACCGACCTACAGCCGAAGCCCGGGCCCTCGCCCGGGCTTTTTCGTGGACTCAGTTGCAGTCGAGGTAGATCTCGCCGATCTCGCCGCGGGCTTCCCGCCCAGGTAGAAAAAAATTGCGGCGAGGTGAATTGATCCGCCACGAACTCCGACAACGACTTCAGTGCCCAGTCGGGCCGAAGTCGACGATGAAACACCATCCCCTTTCTCCCCTCACAACCCTACTCTCAATGGGCCGCGGTCGTCGGAGACTCGGGCGCACGGTAGCGCCGCTCTCGGTCGCGCTCTTGCTCGTGGCGAACTCGGCGTGCTCCTCGGATCCCTTCCCCCATTCTACCTCGCAGACGGATGAGTCCAGCGATGGTGGTCCGGAGACGAGCGAGGCGGGGACCAGTTCAACTTCGGGTCCCTCCCCAATCGAGCCGCTCCGGGGCCCTTGGCGCGTCAGCTTGGAGGGCCCGTTGGAAGCTTGTCAACTCGGGCATGAAGAGACCCTCGCACTCGCCGAGCAGCGCATCGTCATCATCGCGGGCTTCGCCAATGGAGACCTGGAGTTGCACGATGCCAAGGACATGCCACTGGCGGGCTGCTCCGCGCAGGGCGACAATCAGTATGTCTGTGAACTGCCCGAGGTCAGCACACAGGGGCTGGACGGCAATCCCTACATCCAGAGCCTGGAGCTGGCCGTGGAACTGACGGCGGAAGATGCCGGGACCGCAATGCTCACCAGCAGCGTCGCATGCAACGGCGCCAGTTGTACGGATGCGGAGCCCTGCAACGACGAGGCCACCTACCTACTCACGCCCTTCGTGGGTATGGAAACGATCACCCCCTCGGTCTGCACCGAGGAGGGCACGGTGATGGCGATGCACGCCCACGTCGAAAGCTACGTGGATTTCGTCAACGAGACCGACGCACCCGTCTCTCGCTTCTTGCTGGACTACTCGGGCGATCGCCTCGAGTACGACCCGATCGCCCCTGGTGCCACGTTCCGACAGCGCTCCTTTGCAACACACCCGTGGCTTCTCGAAGACGCGAGCGGAGAGTGCCTAGGCATCTACCTTTCTGGCCGTGACATCGGAGTCGTGACCATCGAGTAGTCGAACGACGTGTGATACGGACGCTTTCGCTCTCCTCGGCTGCTTCCCCGCCGCCTGCCCGTCCTCTAAGATTGCGGGCGGTGGACGACGCTCGTCTCCTCTCGAAATGGTGCGAGGGTGACCTCGGGGCTGGGCAACAGCTCTGCAACGCCTACATACCCGCCATGACGCGCTTCTTTCGGAACAAGAGCACAGGTGAGGTTAGTGATCTCGTCCAGCAGACTTTCTTGGGCTTTGCTGCAGCAAAAGATCGATTCGAAGGACGCGGCTCGGTGCGTAGCTTCCTCTTCGCTATCGCCCGCAACGTCCTCTACGACCACTACCGTGCCCTGTCGCGAGCACGTCTCGGGGACGAGGTCGACGAAGAGAGCCTCCAGCGAATGGACGAGAGCCATCGCCCCGGCGTCGAGACCCTCTTGGGCGCCCGCGCAGATGAGGAGCTCCTGCTCGCGGCCCTCCGGCGGCTGAAGGTCCGAGACCAAGTCATCTTGGAGCTCTACTACTGGGAAGGCCTGACGGCGGGGGAAGTGGGTACCGTCGTGGGAATGAACGAGAACTCGGTGCGAACTCGACTCAACCGCGCACGGACGGGCCTCTCGAAGATGGTGGATGCGATGACCGAAGATCCCAGCCTACGCGTGGCGACGATGACCGGCCTGGACACCTGGGCGGACCGAGTCCGTGCAACCGCCCGACTACGAGACGCCTGATGGAAGGCGAGATCTCTTCACTGGCGGCGTCGGTCGTCGACCCGCTGGAGGAGGCACTCATCCGACGCCGAATGAACTTGGCGCTATTCAACCATGCACAGGAGGTCGTGTTCGCTGGCTACGAAGTCACGCGAAGGCTCGGCGCCGGGGCGCAGGGCAGCGTCTACCTCGCCAGAGACGGGGCTGGAGGCGATGTTGCGCTCAAGATCGTCCGCAGTCATTTCCCCAACGGGCCCGAAGCTGCTCGCCTGCAACGCGAGGCTCGGGCTCTCTCGCAGCTCGAACACCCCCACATCGTCCGTGTGCTCGACCTGGGGTCGTTTGACGGCGGCTTCTACATGGTGACGGAGTACGTGACTGGGCGGCGGCTGGATCGAAGTTGCCCGCCTGGCGCGGCGTGGGGCGAAGCCCTCCCTCTCTTTCTCGGATTGGCACGCGGGCTCCAAGCGGTCCACGAGCTTGGTCTGGTTCACCGCGACGTGAAACCCGCCAACATCCTCGTCCGGACGGACGGTAGCCCTTGCCTCATCGACTTTGGACTCGTGGGCCGGGATCGCGGACGCGCCCCACTCAAGACCGGCGCCCTACTGGGCCCGACCCTCACGAACACCGGCGCATCGCTCGGGACGCCTCGCTACATGGCGCCTGAAGTCGCTCGCGGCCTCCCGGCCAGCGCCGCGTCCGACCAATTCGCTCTGTGCATCTGCCTCTGGGAAGCGCTCTTTCACGAACCCCCGTGGCGCATTCACGCGGACCACGTCCTACCGGGACAGCATCAATTATCCGTCCCGAGGCCCCCGAAGGGCGCTACCGTGCCTCGAGCATTGGTCTCCCTGCTTCGTCGCGGACTCGCCGTCGACCCCAGCGAGCGCTTCACCGACATGAAGGAACTGGCGGCCGCACTGGGCTCGGAGATGAACGTCTCCACGCCCAGATGGGCCCGCTTCCTACGGGGCCGACACCGCAGGCCTCTGGACTCGTAGGACCTCGAAGTCCAGACTTACGTCCCTCGAGCTCACCGCGATCCGATGCCCGCTCTTCGAGACGACGACCGCGGAGAGATAGGTGTGCTCGAACGCCCACAGCTCGACGCCCCGAAAGTCTCCGTCGAGCCTCCAGATCTTGTACGCGAGCGGGTCATCGAGGATCCCGGTTGCGATCCAGCCCTCGGCGTTGGGCAGCTCGTGGATTCCCTGCACCGAGAGTTCCGCTCCCCTCCCCTCCACCAAGGTGACGGGGTGCGTTTCGATTCGCTTGCGGACGAGGTCGATGATCGCAACTCCATCCCTCTCCGCGGCCGCGATGATGCGCTCCCCCCCCACTTCGAGCCGCACCTGACGGTCGAGAATCCTCGACACGATGTCGCGACCCGCGAGCGCCGGAGGCACGGGCAGCGTCGCCACGGGCGAGATTTGCCCCGAATCGATGTCGATCGAGTGAACCTCGACCAGCGTGGGGCTATGCACGGAGATCAAGACAGCCTCGCCGGCCAAGTTGCACTCGAGTCGCCGAAAGATGGCGTCTCCGATCTGCGGCGGCCGAAACGCATCCAGTTGCCGAGTCTGTCCGTCGTGGTGCCGCAAGAGCTGCGAGTCCTGGGTCAGCTCGAGTGCCCCGTACTCGGGCCCCACCCAGCACACTCGCGAACGCGATCGAGGCCGCACCAGTCCTCGCTTCCGCGTGCCACCTGAATACAACGACAGCTCCCGAGTTGACGATGTCCCGGTGGGAGCCGCGGCGATCAGATCTCGGCCCAGGAAGGCCAGAGGCCACCCTCGGTCTACCGTTGCCGACAGCGACGTGAGTCGGCCTTCGGGCGCGAGATTCCCGACTCGAATCCGATCACCATTGCCGGCGCCCCGAAGTCGCACCAGCCGCTCTTCATCCAGACGCCGAAGAAAATCCGTCCTCGCCTCAAACTTGCCGACCGTTGTCCCGGCCGACACGGGCGTCCCCACCGCGACGAAAGGAACCCTTGCCAACTCGAAACTCCCGTCGTCGGAGGCGCCCTCCCGCGTGTACTCGAGACCCCAAGGACTCCAATCCAGGCCGAACACCAATTGTGACTCGAGCGTCGTCAACTCGGCGCGCCCAGGGTCGCTCCGGTTCCATCGACCCAGGCGACTGATCGCTCCTTCCCGACCACTCGGCCATTGCGCCTGGATGAACGCGAACTCATCCCCCGTCGGCGACCAGGCAAAGCCGGTGATCTGGCCTAGATCGGGGTTCAACGCCAAGACCTCGTCGAGTCCCTCGTCGCGTAAGTCCGCGAACACGATACGACTCGCGCCCCCCATCCCGAATCTCGCATCGACGCACGCAATCGTGGTGCCGGTCGGGTCCAACAGGTAGTTGCTCGCGCGAGGTAGGGCACGGATGACGGGCGAGACCCTCCCTGTCGCCAGGTCGACCTCGACGAGCTGCCGGTCGCGCTTGACGACGTAGGCGGAACTCTCGTCCGGGCCCAGGCCGGCGACGCTCTCCAGGAACTCCCCCGGTACGCCAATCTCTTTGACCTCACCTCGAGTTTCACCATCGATCCGAACGTGAAACACACGAAAGCTCGCGTCCCGCCAAAGCAGGTGCGTTCGCGAGGGATCCATCCACGCCGCGATATCGGCTCCGGAGATCTCCAAGGGGTGAGTCTCTGTGCCCTCCGAATCGGGCGCCCCTCGCTCCCCTAAGGTGCTCGTCGTCTCGACGGGCGGCGCCTCCTTGGACCCGGCGCTCACCGGCTCGGGCTGGCGCAGACCCAGCCACAGGAGCGGCCCCACCAGTACCGCAGCGACGAGCCCACCTCCGATCGCATACTTGGTGCGGGACCGTCGATCGAGAACTCCCGCTGCTTGGCCATCTGCCTCCGCGAAGAGCACGCTCGCAACGGATTCGAGATTCGAGAGCCGGCGCTCGGGGTCCTTGACCAGCAGGTCTCGGATGAAGCGGCGCACCGCGGCGGGTAGGTCTCGGGGCAATGGAGGCGGATCAGCGGTGACCAACTCCACGGCCAGAGCATTCGCCGTACTCGCGTCGAAGGCTCGGCGCCCTGCCAGGATCTCGTAGGCCACCAGACCAAACGCGAATGCATCCGACGCGGGCGAGTACTCGGCGTGCCGAATCTGCTCGGGCGCCATGTAGCGAGGCGTTCCCACCAGCTGGTTCGTCCCGGTCAGCGTCGCCTCCTCGAGCGAGCTCCGCGCAACCGAGGCGATGCCAAAATCGAGCACCCTCACGCGCCCGTCTCGGCCCACGATGACATTGGCCGGCTTGAAGTCGCGATGGACGATGCCCTTGGTATGGGCGGCGGAGAGGCCGCTGGCCGCCTGCGCGAGCACACGAAGGCGCGTCTCCAGTGTCGGACTCGTCTCCTCGAGCCAGTGGCCCAATGAGCGACCCTCTACCAACTCCATGGCGATGTAGAGGGAGTCCTCGGCTTCCCCGGCTTCGAACACCTGCACGACATTCGGATGGCTCAGCTGGGCCAGCGCCTTCGCCTCGCGCAGCATCCTGGTACGCGACTCCTTGCTCGCCTTGTCCTGGTTGGCCAGGATCTTGATCGCAACTTCGCGTTCGAGCTTCGGGTCCTTCGCTCGAAACACGACCCCCATGGCTCCGCGTCCGAGCTCCTGAACCAGCTCGAAACGGCCCAGACCACGCTGGGGCGGCTCAGCGTTTCGGTGTGGCGAGTCATCGCCCGCGGCGCCGTGAAGGGGACCCACCGTGGCGAGTCTACGACCTACATCGTTCGGCGGGCTACCGGGCCCTCGCCCGGGCTTTTTCGTGGGCTCAGTTGCAGTCGAGGTAGATCTCGCCGATCTCGCCGCGGGCTTCGATGGCGATGCGCTCGCCGGCGGGGAGGTCGTCGATGCTGCGCCACTGGCCGACGGTGGCCGACAGCTGCCAGTCGTCGTCGCGCGTCGAACAGCCGCCACACGCGTAGACCTTGAGGTCCAAGTCGGCGCGCAAGGTGCAGCGGCCATTGGCGCTCTCGGGCAGCTGCACCGAGATCCAGCGGGTCGGCGTGCCCAAGTCGAGCACTTCGCCCGCCTCGCAAGACGCGGAGGAGGGCCGCCAGGGCGAGACCGACGCGTAGGGTGTGTCCACGCCGCTACAGGCCGACACGCCGTAGGAGCAGCCCGGCATCGGGTCCGCGTACCAGGCATCGACGGCGTCGCGAAAGGGGATCCCGAATTCCGACTCGAAGTCCGACTCGGCGCTGCCCGCCGAGGCGTCGTCGGCCGCCCGCAAGAAATTGCGCATGCCCTCGGGGTCGTCGCGCAGCCAGGCCGCGAAGAAGCGACCCGCCACCGAGGAGACGCCCGGGCGCGAGGACAAGTCGCGCAGGTTCGAGGGCAACGCGTCGAGTCCGCTCGGGGGCACCGAGGCGTAGCTCGAGCTCCCGGCCAAGGCTTCGCCCATCCCCCAGTCGATGAAGTCGTGGTGCTGCAGCCCGAGCTGTTGGTTGACCACCGCGCGCGCCAGGTGAAAGGGGGCCGCGAACTGATCACGGACCCAGACGCGCTCGCCCTCGTCCGTCAGACAGCCCAGCGCGTCGGCCGAGTTGCAGCGGCGCTCGATCTCGTCGGCCGAGACCAAAAAGACGGTGACACCAAAGCCGTCGAGATCCACGCCGAGCAGCTGCGCGTGGTAGGCCACCATCCGGTCGAGGGCCAATGCGCTGCCGGGGCAGGCCGCGTCCGGGTCGTCCGAGGCGATCGCCACGTACTCGCCGGCGTCGATCACCGGGGGCACGCCACACGCCAGGGATCCCAGGCCGGCGCCCAGCACCGCGCCAAGCAAGCCGACCGCCCGCGGACGAGAATTCATCGCTGCATGCTAGCAGCCTCGGGCCGCCCTCGCGCCGCCGTGATCGACAAGTGCAACGCGAGGGCCAAGGCCGTGCAGCCCAGCCCCGTCGGCAAGGCCGGGGCGAGGTCGGCGAAGTTCTCCCAGCCCAGCGCCTGGTGAAGCAGCCATACGCCGGTGCCCCCCAGCATCGACGCGAGCGCGGCCGCGGGTACGAAGCGCCGCCCGAACACGGCGAAGCTCAGGGGGACCAAGAGCGCCACCATGCCGAGCTCGTAGCTCGACTCGAGCAGGGCGTAGGCGCTCTCTCCTACGAAGGCGAGCAGCAGCGCGGCGACGCCCACGGCGATCACCGCGTCCCGGGTGCGGCGCAAGGCGAGCGCGGGCGCGCGATCGCGGGCGAAGACGTCGTGCACCAAGACCACGGCCGGCGCCAACAAGGCGCTGTCGATGGTGCTGAGCACCACCGAGCACAAGGTGACCAAAAAGCCGACGGCCGCGAGCGGGTGCAAGAAGACCGCGCCCAAGCCGGCGATCGTCGCCTCGCCTTCGGGGCCCCAGCGCACGCGCGCGGCCAAGCCCAGCGCCACCGGGATCAGGCCCAAGCTCAAGTAGGCCCCGCCGGCGAGCAGGCAGGCGAAGCGGGCAGCCTTCTCGCTGCGCGCCGAGAACACGCGCGAGAAGAGGTCTTGCGAGGCCAAGTTGCCGAGGGCGCCGGCCGCCAAGACCCCGAGCCAGGGGGCCAGGGGATCCAAGGCGCCACCTTCGGGGACCCAATCGAGCAGCGCCGGCTCGACGCCGCCTTCGATGCGATGCAGGCCCTCGGCCACGCTCCCCTCGCCCAGCTGCCAAAAGACCGCCAGCGCGATGGCCACCAGGCCGACGATCACGATCACGATCTGCAATGCGTCGGTCAGCGCGACCGCCCACATGCCGCCCATGGTCGTGTAGGCGATGCCGACGGCGGCCACGCCCACCATGCCCAGGGCCAAGGGGATCCCGAAAAA
>JAUIJR010000078.1 GCA_030431075.1 Polyangia bacterium
CACGGACCCATGTGACGTCACCTGCCCGAGCTACGACTATTGCGCCTGTTTCGGCGGAGATCCCTGTGCGATCGCATGCCCGAGCTACGATCCCTGCTTCTGCCTCGGCGATCCCTGCATGCCGGGTTGTCCAGACTACGACTACTGCCTTTGCTTCGGCGGTCCCACGTGCAGCGTGAGCCCCGGTGAGCGCTCGACTCTCGCGCCCGCAGAAGTCGCCCAAGACCTCAACACGCTGCTCGGCTTCGACTAGCCGAGGGCCGCGCGCATCCTCGAGCGGTGCCGCCATCGAAGGCGGCGATGCCTGACCTCGACCTGGTCGATTGGCGGGGGTCTGTCGCGCCTCGCATATTGTAGAGAATTCGCCATGAACTTGCGCCTTCCCAGCTTGACCCTCGCCCTACTCGCCTTGCCCCTTGGAGCTTGTTCCGACGACGCCTCTGGCGACGAGTCGGGCACGAGTGAGGAGAGCGAAGCGTCGACGAGCGGCGAGAGCGAGTCGTCGAGCGAGGCGGAGAGCGGAGATGGCGATGGAGACGGGGATGGCGATGGCGACGGAGACGGAGACGGCGATGGCGACGGAGACGGAGACGGAGACGGAGACGGCGATGGGGATGGAGACGGAGACGGAGACGGCGATGGAGACGGCGATGGAGACGGAGACGGCGACGGAGACGGAGACGGAGACGGAGACGGAGACGGCGACGGGGATGGAGACGGAGACGGGGATGGAGATGGAGACGGGGACGGGGACGGGGACGGGGACGGCGACGGCGCCGAAGCGTGCGTAGCGAGCTCGACGTGCGCTTCGGGAGTTTGTGCTTCTTCGACCGACACGACGCCGCAGCTCGAATTCCTTTGCCAGCCGACTTGCCTGGCGACGGACGACGAGAACTTTTGGTGCGCGGATGATGGGGCTTGCTGTTCGGACGAGGACGCCTGCTCGCTGGCCACCGGGCGCTGTGTTCCGAGCGGAGACGGAGATGGAGACGGCGACGGAGACGGCGATGGAGATGGAGACGGCGACGGAGACGGAGATGGAGACGGCGATGGCGACGGAGATGGAGACGGCGATGGCGACGGAGACGGCGACGGCGCGTGCGGCGGGCCTTGCGAGGACGACCTGGTCGCCTGCACCGTCGAGGCCTGCGAGGAAGTCGAGCGCTCGACGCAAAGCTGCGCGCAGCTCTCGAGCTGGAAGCTCGGCGAGGGGGAGTTCACGCAGGTGTGCGGTGATTCCAAGCCCGCGGGTGTGTGCTCGGGTCTGACGACCTTCGCGCAGGCGCAGGCCTTTTGCGCCGCGGGCGGGGGGCGCTTGTGCACGAGCGAGGAACTCACGGCCGACGTCCCCGCCGCGACCGGCTGCCAGTACGACAAGACGCGGGTGTGGAGCTCGACGAGCTGCGACGCGGGGGCGCATCTGACCCAGGCGGGCGCGAGCCGGATGCTGTCGGCCTACCCACGAAGCTGTACCTCCGATTCACAGACGGCCTTTGTCCGCTGCTGCGCCGACGTCGACACCACGCCTGCCTCGGCCTGCACGCACACGCCGGACGCGGCCAACTGCGAGAACGAGGAGTTTTGCGATCCGGTCGAGGGCTGCTTGGGCGTCGATGCCGTCGAGCCCTATCCGCGAAGCTGCAAGGCCATTCGAGGTCTGATCACCGACCTCGTTAGCGGCGTCTATCGCATCGACGTCGACGGCCCCGGGCCGCTCGAACCTTTCGACGCGCTGTGCGACATGAGCAGCGGGGGCGGCGGCTGGACGCTCATCGCTTACAACGACCAGCCGACGGTCTTCACCAACTTCAACTTGGGCTGGGACGACTACAAGGCCGGCTTCGGGGATCTACCCGGAGGGCAATTCGGCTGGATCGGGAACGACCGCATGGCCGTGCTCACCGCCGGCGGCGTCGACCTCGAGGTGCGGCACGACGAGGACATCTCGAGCTACGCCGACTTTCACGTCCGTGACGAGTCGCAAAACTACCTCATGACCGTGTCGGGCTCGGCCTTCGGCGGTAGTTTCTCGGGCGGGCACAACAACCGGCCCTTCTCGACTTTCGACCGAGACAACGACGTCAGCTCGCAAAACTGCGCCGCCGACTACTCCGCGGGCTGGTGGTACGGAGACTGCCACGTCGCCTCGATCGCTTCCGACGGCCCAGCCGTGTTCTGGGAGATCATCGGCGGCGTGACCTTTTTCGTCGACGACGACATCGGCATGTGGGTCCGCTAGTCGCGGACCCACGGTCGCCGCGGCCTACTTCTTGCCGAAGCGGAAGCTCAGCTCGTCTTTGTCGCGGTCGACATCGACGGTCACGCTGCCACCGCCTTCGAGGGCGCCGAACAAGAGCTCGTCGACCAGCGCGGCTTTGATCTTGTCGTCGATCAGGCGGCCCATGGGGCGGGCGCCGAACTTCTCGTCGTAGCCGTGCTTGGCGATCCAGTCGCGCGCGCCTTGGGTGTAGTCGAGGTGCACCTCGCGGTCGGCGAGCTGGAGCTCGAGCTCGCGCAGCTGCTTGTCGGCGACCATCTTGACGACCTCCATCGGCAGCTGGCCGAAAAAGACGATCTTGTCGAGACGGTTGCGGAACTCCGGCGTGAAGGTGCGCTCGAGGGCCTTGTTCGCCTTGCTCGTGGTGGCGCCGGCGTCGACGCCAAAGCCCATGGTGCGCTTCTCCATCTCGAAGGCACCCGCGTTCGAGGTCATGATCAAGATGACGTTGCGAAAGTCCGTCTTGCGTCCGGTGGTGTCGGTCAAGGTCGCGTTGTCCATGACCTGCAAGAGCACCGCGAAGATGTCCGGGTGGGCCTTTTCGATCTCGTCGAGCAAGACGATCGAGTGGGGGTTCTTGGTGACCGAGTCGGTCAGCTGTCCGCCCTGATCAAAGCCCACGTAGCCGGGAGGCGCCCCGATCAGGCGGCTCACCGAGTGCTTTTCCATGTACTCCGACATGTCGAAGCGCAAGAAGGGCACGCCCATCAAGCGGGCGAGCTGGCGGGCCAGCTCGGTCTTGCCGACGCCGGTGGGGCCGGCGAACAAGAAGCTACCGATCGGTTTGTCGGCCCGGCCCAAGCCGGCGCGCGCGCGCTTGATCGCCTGGGTGGTGGCCTCGACGGCCTTGTCTTGGCCAAAGAGCACCTCTTTGAGGCCCTCTTCGAGGTGCTTGAGGACCTCTTTGTCGTCGGTCGAGACGGACTTGGCCGGGATCCGGGCCATGCGGGCGATCACCGTCTCGATCTGCGTCACGTCGATGACCGTGCGCGGGGCCCCTTCGGGGGCGGCGGGGCCGGTGGGGACGGGGCGCTGTTCTTCCCGCAGCGCGAGGGCCTTGCTCGCCCGGGCCTCGCTGATCTCGGGCGCGGGTTCGCGGCCTTCGGCCTCGGCCGCCTCGTCTTTTGCCTCGGCGTCGGCGTCGGCCTTGGCCTTGGCCTCCGCCTCTTCTTTGTCGCGCTTGGCCCGCTCGGCCAGGCCCTCGAGGCGCGTGGCCGCGCCGGCCTCGTCCATCACGTCGATGGCGCTGTCGGGCAGATGGCGGTCGCGCAGGTGCTTGTTGGCCAGGCGGGCGCACTGCTCGAGGGCGTCGGGCGTGTAGCTGACCGCGTGGTGGTCTTCGTAGGCCGCCTTGAGGCCCTGCAAGATCAAGATGGTCTCCTCGACCGAGGGCTCGACGATCTCGATCTTCTGAAAGCGCCGGGCCAAGGCCGGGTCTTTTTCGAAGCTCTTGAACTCTTTGTAGGTGGTTGCGCCGATGCAGCGAAACTGCCCCGAGCCCAAAGAGGGCTTGAGCATGTTCGAGGCGTCCATGGTGCCGCCCGAGGTCGCGCCCGCGCCGACGACCGTGTGGATCTCGTCGATGAACAAGATCGCGTTGTCTTCCTCTTCGATGGCCTTGAGCACGGCCTTGAGCCGCTCCTCGAACTGGCCGCGGAATTTGGTGCCCGCGAGCAGGGCGCCCATGTCGAGGGCGTAGACGGTCGCGTTGCGCAAAGGCTCGGGCACGTCGTCGCGCAAGATCTTGAGCGCGAGGCCCTCGACCACCGCGGTCTTGCCCACCCCGGGCTCACCGACAAGGACGGGGTTGTTCTTGCGGCGCCGGCACAAGACCTGGGCGAGGCGCGTGAGCTCGGCGTCGCGGCCGATCAGCTCGTCGATGAGGCCCTTCTCGGCCTTGGCGACCAAGTCGACGGCGTAGGCTTGCAGGGGATCGTCGGAGACGTCCTGCTCTTCGCCCTCCTCACCTTGGGGGTCGTTCGAGGGGCGGATCCGCGGCGTCGAGCTGCTCGAGCCCCGCCCGATCCCGTGCGAGATGAACAAGGTGACGTCGCGGCGCTTCACCCCGTGTTTGTTGAGCACGTAGACCGCGAAGCTCTCGCGCTCGGCGAAGATGGCGACCAACAAGTTGGCCCCGTCCATCTCGGCCTTGCCGCTCGATTGCACGTGGGCGCCCGCGCGTTGGAGCACGCGGCTGACGGCGATCGTCTGGTGGACGTCGCCCTCTTCGCCCTCGTCGAGCTCGAGCACGGGGATCGCATGTTCGAGATGGGCCTCGAGCTCGCTGCGGATCTCGTCGACCGGCGCGGCGCAGCCCTCGAGGACCTCGAGGGCCGAGGGATCGTCGAGCAGGTGCAAGAGCAGGTGCTCGACGGTGATGTACTCGTGTTTACGCCGCCGCGTGTCTTGCAGGGCGTTCTCGATCGTGGCGCGCAGCTCAGGACTCAGCATCGGGGTCGTCCTCCGGTTCCAGCGAAGCCATCAAGGGGCAGTCGTTCTCGCGGGCCATGGCGTGGACCTGCGCGACCTTGGTCTCGGCGATCTCGTAGGTGAAGATGCCGGCGACACCCACGCCGTTGTTGTGCACGTGCAGCATGACGCGGGTGGCGGAGCTCTCCGTGTGACGGAACACGGTGATGAGCAGGCGCACCACGAAGTCCATCGGCGTGTAGTCGTCGTTGTGGAGCAAGACCCGGTACATCCGGGGGCGCGTCGCCTTCTTCTCGCTGCGCGTTTTGAGCGCGACTCCGCGCTGTGGCTGATTGTCCTTGCGATCCGCCATCTCGAATTCGCTGCGAGTGTAGCTCGCCCAACGCCAAATGCCGACGTCGAGTCACAAAAAGCGCGGCGGGCTTGGCCATCCGAAAAGGCAGGTTAGGCTCTGGCGGCGTGAATCTGACTCTCGAGCTTCTCTCCTCGCTCGAGGAGATCGATGCAGGCGCCTGGAACGCCCTCGATCACGGCCCCTCGCCCTTCTTGGAATGGGGTTTTTTGCGCGCGGCGGAGCTCTCGGGCTCGATCGGAGAAGAGGCGGGGTGGGTTCCGCTCTACCTCACCTTGTGGGGTGAAGCGGGGGAGGGTTCGTCCACGCGCACACTCCTCGGTGCGGTCGCCGCGTTCATCAAGACCCACTCTTATGGGGAGTACATCTTCGACTTTCAGTGGGCCGCCGCGGCCGAACGCGTCGGCTTGCCCTACTACCCCAAGCTGGTGATCGCAGCCCCGATGACGCCGGCGACGGGGCCCCGGATCTTGCTCGCGCCTGCGCTCGATGCCGCGACCCGAGAGGCCGTCGCCCACGCCTTGATCGAGGCGGTCGGAGATCTGGCCGAGCAAAGCAAGTGCCGCTCGACCCACTGGCTCTTTTGCACCCGCGAAGAGCTCGACTGGCTCGAGGCGGCCGGCTACGAGCCGCGCGCGAGCTTGCAGTTTCATTGGCACAACCGCGGCTATCAAAGCTTCGACGACTTTTTGGGCGCGATGCAGTCGCGCAAGCGCAAGAAGTTCCGCAAAGAACGCAAGCGGGTGCACGCGGCCATCGACGCCCTGCGTTGGGTCGAGGGCGAGGCGCTCGGGAGCGAAGACGCCGACGCGATGGATCGTTTCTATCGCAGCACCACCTCGCAGCACTGGGGGCGCGCCTACCTGCGACCGGGATTCTTCCATCGCCTGGTCGAGCTCATGCCCGAACGCCTGGCCTTCGTGCGGGTGGACCAAGGCGGAGAGAACATCGCGGGGGCGCTCTTTTTGGAGAGCGAGCAGGCGCTTTACGGCCGCTACTGGGGCTGCTCTCGCGAGCTCGAGTACCTGCACTTCGAGGCGGCCTACTACGCGGGCATCGAGCGCTGCATCGCGCGCGAGATCCCCTTGTTCGAGGCGGGGGCCCAAGGCGAGCACAAGTTGCTGCGCGGCTTCGAGCCGAGCGCCACCCACAGCGCGCACTGGATCGCGCACCCCGGCTTGGACCGAGGCGTCCGCGAGTTCATCCGCGAGGAGTCACGGGCCGTGGACGCGCGCCTCGAAGCGCTCGCCGCCTACGGGCCCTATCGCTGCGAGGACGACGGCGCGGCGTCGGATCAAAAGCCGTCGACGTAGGTCGCGCGGTAGACGTTTTCGCCTTGGGGCAAGCGCAGCTCCCACACCGCCTCGGAGCTGGCGTCGGTGGTGGCTTGGATGATTCGCGCGATGTTGCCGGAGTTGATCACCCCGCCCGCACAGATCAGCACGTCGCCGTTGGGCATGCGATCCGCGTCGCCTTGGACCCGCGTGTAGGGCGTGAAGGCGTGGTCCCAGACCTGCGTCGCCGCCATGCCGAGCTCGTCGATCTCGTAGATCACCGCGCGCGAGTAGAGATCCGGGCCGGGGCGCTCGTTGCCGTTGTCGTAGAGCAACAAGGTGCCGTCCTCTTGCAGCTGGGGTGAGTGTTGGTCGTAAAACCAGTCCTCGGGCGGTCCGTCGAAGCTGAAGTCGCCGTCGGGCCCCAAGCGCCAGTCGACCTCGCCGCTGGGCCAGTCGATGGCCAAGATCCAGTGTTGGTGCCGCAGCGACATGTAGACGCGCTGCTGCTCGGGCACGTAGTGCACGGCGTTCGCGTGGGTCCAGTCGTAGGGCTCCATGTTCTTGCCCATGCTCGAGGGCCAGCGCTGCACGTCGAGGTGATCGCTGGCCCACCACTCTTTGAGGATCTCGCCGTCGGGCGAGAACTCGAGGATGCCGTCGGCCTCGATGGTGGCCGGGCCTCCGAATTCGTCGATGTTCCAGGTCTCCTCGCGCCGGACGAGCACGAGGTAGCCGCCGCCGGGGAGGGGGTCGATGTCGTGGTGGTAGGAGAGGTCGACGTCGAAGTCGATCGCCCCCCAAGGCCAGATCGTCCGCATGCCGCCCGGGCGGAACATGAACAAGCGCCCGTCCTCGAGCACCTTGACGTCGCCGCCGCTGCGCGAGCCGTCGCCGCCGGGCTCGTGGTACCAGCGGATCGTGCCCTCGTTGTCGTAGCCGACGTAGACCATGCGCTCGTCGGCCGCGGTGGTTCCGAAGAGCACGAGGCCCTCGTGCGCGCGCCCGGGCTCGCTGATCGAGATCTCGGCCGGAGGCAGGCCCGGAGGCAAGGCCGGCGTGGTGAAGGCGACCTCCGCCGAGCTGTACCACTCGTCGACGCCGTTGCGCGCCTCGGCGACGGCGGTGAAACTGCCGTTTTCGTGCAGGCCCCACAAAAAGGCGGAGTGGTTCGTGCCCGGCATGTCGGCCGGACGCACGAAGAGCTCCTCGCCGTTCTCGAACACGCGCACGCGCACCTCGACGGCACCTTCGACGCTGACGTCGCCGAAAGGTCCGATCACCATGTCCGGGTTGTCGCGGATCTCGAGGCCCACTTCGAGTGGGTCGACGCTGCCGGTCTCGTCTTCGCTTTCGCCGCTGCTGCTCGTGCTCGCTTCGCTCTCGCCGGTCTCGTCTTCACCTTCGCCCGCGCCGCTGTCCGAGCAAGCGGGCGCGAACGCGAGCAGGCCGCCCAAGAGCAGCTTCGCGCCTCGCGTCGGTCGTGCGTGTAGATCAATCCAAGAACGCATGATGCGCATTGCGGGCCAGTGTATCGCGCTTGGATGCGCGCGCGCTCACGACGGTGCGCGTGGCGGCAGGGGCCTGAGCCCTCGGGTATTGTGGCCCTAGCGATGGCCCGCGAACTCAGCGATCACGAGCGCGAGGTGCTCGCCCAGCGCGCCCGGAGCCACCGCGCAACGCTCGCCGAGGGCGCCGCGCAGGTCCGCGAGCTGAGCGCCCGCGTGGGCTTTGCGCCGCCCACCGGGCCTCTCGAAGACGCCCAGCTCGCGCGGCTCGAGGCCGCCCTCGAGGCCGCGCGCCGAGACCCGGACCCGCACACCATCGTGTGGTGGGTCGCGCGCTTGGGTCATTTGCTGGGCGCGCACCTGCAGATGGCCCACGCCGGGCACTGGTACTTGGACCAAGTTCCCGAGGGGCGCAGCTTCATGCGCACGGTGGTCGGTGCCTTTGGCCAGCCGGCGCCCGACCCCGAAGCCGAGTGCATCCGCTACGATCCCTTTCGCATCGCGGCGACCGTCTTCGCCGAGCACCTCGCCTTGGCCCCCTTGCTCGCGGACATCGAATGCGAACTCTCATCACCGCCGGCCCAAGCGCCCCCCGCCGAAGAACCCTCCGCATGAAGCCCGTCGCCGATCTTCGTTTCGCCGCCCGTCTCGCTCGCACCCCCGCTCGCACCGCGCTTCGACGCATGCGCAAAGGGCCACGTCGCCCCGGCTGGGGCTACAAGACCGAGCTCTCGCGCGAGCTGATCTTCGCCTCACTCGAGGAGATGTCGCGGCGCGAGCCGAGCTGGGGCCGCGCCTTGCAACGGCGTGCGCCCATGACCAAGTCGCCGCCGTGGATCCGCCGCGAGAAGGTCGAAGGGCCCCGCGACATGGTTGCGATTGCCCACCGAGATCGTCCCGACGAAGGTCCGGTCGTGCTCTACACCCACGGCGGGGGCTACGTGATCGGTGACCCCGAGACCTACGTGGCGATCGCCGCGCGGATGATCAAAGACGGCGGCCGCGCCTACCTTCCGCGCTACCGCCTCGCGCCCGAGCATCGGCCCAAAGAGGGGCTCGACGACATCGAGGGGGTCTACCGCTGGCTGGCCGCCCGCCACGACCCAGCCCGGCTCGTCGTCGCCGGCGACTCGGCCGGCGGCGCGCTGACGGCCAGCTTGTGTCGGCGGATGGTGCTCGGCGAGGGCCCCGTGCCCCGGGCGGCCTACCTACTCTCGCCCTGGGCGGATCCCTTTTGGTCGGGAGATCCCTTCGAGGTCTCGCGCGACGACATCTTGGGCCCCGGGTTCATCGACTGGGCCAACGCCCACGGCGTCCTCAAAGAGAGCGCCGACGACCCCGAGCTCGTGTTGCGCAAAGGCATCGTCGAGGGCTTGCCGCCAACCTTGATCCACGACGGGGGAGCCGAGATCTTCGTCCCGCAGATCGACATCTACCTCGAGGCCCTGCGCGCCGGCGGCGTCGATTTCGAGCACCGACGTTGGCCGGAGATGGTGCACGTCTTCGCCTTGGGTCTGGGCTTGGTGCCCGAGGCCAAGGCGTCGCTCGACGAGGCGGCGGCCTGGATCGGTCGGCAGCTCGCGGGCTGAGGCGACCGGCTCAGTCCGACTCGGGCTCCAAGAACTCGCGCTCGACGGCGGCGTAGTCGACCTCGACGTCGAGGCGGGCCAGCACCGAGAAAAAGCCGAACTGCAATCGATTCAAAAAGAAGATGCCGGGCGGAAAGGCGACGTAGCTGCCGTCTTTGACCGTACGGGCGGCGTCGAAAGCCTTTTTGATTCCGCCGGCGAGGCCGGCGACGTACTCGCGCGTGATCCGGTAAGGCGAGTCCCACTGCGGCGCGAAGGCCTCGCGCACGTAGGCGACGGCCACCGGCTCGTAGTCGCCACCTTTGAGGTGCAGCATGTCGGCGGCGGCGCGGCGAAACTCGGTCTCGTCACGCCGACAGGCCGCGAGGTGGGTGGCGATGCCGGCCTCGCGCTTGTCGGGGTCGGTGGCCTGCACGCAGCCGAAGTCCAAAAAGGTCACCGTCCCGTCCTCGTGAAAGAGGTAGTTGCCGGGGTGGGGGTCCGCGTTGAAGAGGCCGCCGACCAAGGTGCCCTTGTAGACGAAGCGCCACATGGTCTCGGCGAATTTCACCCGCGTGGCCTCGGGCAGCTCGAGGGCGTCGTCGAAGCGCAGGCCCTCGGCCCAGTCCATGGTCAGCACGCGCTGCCCACTGAACTCGGCGTGGACGGCGGGGATGCGAATCGAGGGGTCGCCCGCGTGGATCTTGCGGGTCGCCTCTTGGCGCTCGGCTTCGAGTCGGTAGTCGAGCTCCTCGCGGAAGCGGGCGCGCACCTCTTCCAAGATCCGCTTCGACTCGAACTTGCTACCCGCGAACATGCGAAAGGGCGCCTCGATCAGCGAGGCGTTCTTGAGGTCGCTGTTCATGGCCCGCTCGATGCCCGGGTGCTGGACCTTGACCGCGACCTCGCGCCCATCGTGCAGGCGGGCGCGGTGGACCTGCCCGATCGAGGCGCTGGCCACCGGCTCGGGATCGAACTCGGCGAAGATCTCCTCGGCCGGCTTACCGAGCTCGCTTTCGATCTGCGCCGCGACTTGCTCGGGGGTGGAGCGCGGCGCTTGGTCCATGAGCCGCTTCATCCACTTTTGGTAGTTGTCCCGCTGCGCGTCGGGCACCACCCCGTCGATGTAGCCGGCCATCTGCCCGACCTTGGCCGCGACCCCGCGCAGCTCGCCGAGCACCTCGGCCGCCTTCTCGGCCGTGGCCGACTCCGCGCGCTTGCGAACGGCGTCCGCGCCGACGCGCAGGCCCACGCCCGCGAGCCGCCGAAGTCGCCCCAAGCGACCTTTGGGGAGCTTGCTGCCCTCGGACACCTGCGCGCAGGGTAACGCAGCCGGCGCGCCGTACCAGGAGATCTCCCGCGCTGCCCGCTAGAGGGAAGTTTCGGGGCAGGCCGCGCGTTCGTGAGGCGCGTTTTCGCAGCCGACTCGCCTTTGCTGGATCGGCAAGGTAGCGTCCCGCGGTCGAGCCGATGCTGTTCGCCAGCTTCGACTTTCTCCTCTTCCTCATCCCGGTGCTGCTCTCCTTTTGGGCGCTCCGTGATCGCCCGTGGGGCCGTACGGCCCTGCTGATCGGCGCCAGCTACTTTTTTTACATGGCTTCGGCCCGTCCGCCGGACGGGAGCTTGCCGACGCCTTGGTACTTCGCGGGGCTGCTCGTCTTCTCGACGGTCCTGGACTTCGTCGCCTCGCGCAAGATCCACGCCCTCGATCCGGAGCTCGAGGTCGACGACCCGGCGCGGGTCGAGCGGGCCAAGCGCACACGCAAGCTGTGGCTGGTCATCTCCCTGCTCGGGAACCTCGGCCTGCTCGGCTACTTCAAGTACACGAACTTTTTGATCGGGGCCTTCACCGACATCGCCAACGCGATGGGCGCCGAGTGGGCCGCGCCCTTTTTCGACCTGGCCCTGCCGATCGGCATCAGCTTTTACACCTTCCAGTCGCTGAGCTACACGATCGACGTCTGGCGTCGACGCCTGACCCCCGAGCGCAGCTTTTGGCGCTTCGCGCTCTTCGTCGTCTTCTTCCCGCAGCTCGTCGCCGGCCCCATCGTGCGCGCCAGCGAGTTCTTGCCGCAGCTGCACACGCGCCCCGGCCTGCGCCTGGGTGACATCGAAGAGGGCCTGTGGCGGATCTTGAAGGGCCTGCTCAAGAAGGTCGTCCTCGGAGACTTCGTCGCCGTCTACTTCGCCGACCTCGTCTTCGACGCCCCGCAGGACTACACCTCCTTCGAGAACCTGCTGGCGCTTTACGCCTTCACGCTACAGATCTACGCCGACTTCTCGGGCTACTCGGACATCGCCATCGGGGTGGCCAAGCTGCTGGGCTTCGAGATCCCCGAGAACTTCGACCGCCCCTACCAGGCGACCAACCTCGGTGAGTTCTGGCGCCGCTGGCACATGACCTTGTCGACCTGGCTGCGCGACTACCTCTTTTTCCCCCTCGGGGGATCGAGGGGCTCGCAGCTGCGCACCTACTTCAACGTGTGGCTGACCATGTTCTTGGTCGGCATGTGGCACAAGGCGAGCTGGAACTTCGTCGTCTACTCCAACTTGCACGGGGCGGCCATGGTCTACAACCGTTGGCAGCGTCTACGGGCGCGCAGCCCCGAGTCCCGCGTGCGGGTCTTCATGACCACCACGGGCTTGGCCCTGGGCTCGGCCGCGCTGCTCTACGGCGTCGGGCGCCACATCGGTCTGGAGGAACAAGCGGCGTGGCGTCTGATCCCCTGGACGATCACCTTGTTCTACGTGGTGACCTACCTGCCCTCGCCCGAGGAGCAACGGGGCGCGCTGAACATCCTCGCGCACGTGGTGCTGACCTTTCACTTCACGGTCATCTCCCGCATCTTCTTTCGCGCCGACAACCTCGACCTGGCCAGCACGATGTTCGACAAGCTGCTGCGCTGGGACATCTTCGACTTTCGCGAGGGGCTCTTTCGCTGGCAGGGCCCGCAGCGCTGGGCCATCGAGCACGCGAGTGAGCTCGGCTTTTTCTACGAGCCCGTCTACTACCTGTGCGAGTGGGCCATCGCCATCGTGCTGGTGGTGGGCACGGCCTATCACTTCACGCCGCGCAGCTGGGTCGAAGAGCGCTTGCGTCCGGCCTTCTTGCGCTTGCCCGGTCCGGTGATGGGCCTTTGCTACGCGGGCGCGGGTCTGTTGATCTTGAAGCTCCTCGACGGCCCGCGCGCCAACATCTACTTCGAATTCTGAGTTCACCATGTCCCCCGCAGATCCCAAGTCCTCCTCGACCCCGAGCGTCGTCATCGACGGCCTGCTCGACGTCGACGAGTCGCGCGACAAGGTCGTGCTGGGCGATCGCGAGGCCGAAGGGATCGGCCTGCCCGAGGGCGCCTTCAACAAGTTCCACGGCGCGCTGCTCACCTTCTTGTTGTGCATCGTGGCCACCTACTGGGTGCCCGGCCTCGAGTTCGCGCAGCCTTGGCGCGCGGACGAGGACTACGTCCCCTTTTGGAACCTGATCGGCCGCGAGTTCATGGGCCAAGGGGCCACCGCGGCCGAGGCCGACGAGAGCCAGGCGAAGTTCGAGGCCCTGGCTCGCGCGACCCAAGACGAGGGTCGAGACGATCCGGTCGAGGACCGCGTGGTCGACCCGCCGCCCAAGGAGGTCGATCGTTGGCCGGAGTACGCGGCCCACGCCGACGACCCCAAAGAACTCGCCGCCGAGGCCCAGCTGCAAAACCCGGAGGCCTTGGATCCCTTCTTCATGGCGCTGGCCCGCAGCGACCTCGGCTACGAAGGTGCGGTGACCCGCGTGGGCCACTGGGGCGACTCGGTGCTGGGCAACGACGGGATCACCTACGAGATCCGGCGTCGCATGCAACGACGCTTCGGCGACGCGGGTCATGGCTTTCACTCGCTGGCCAAGTACGACCCCAGCTACCGCCACCAGCAAGTCGACTTCGAAGAGCGCGGGGCCCAGTGGTCGCGCTGCTTCATCATCCGCAAGTGCAAGAAGGACGGCTTTTATGGCTACGGCGGCGTGACCGTGTGGTCGGCCGGCGGTGCCGAGACGCGCCTGGGTACGGTCAAAGAGGGGCCGGTGGGACGCAAAGTCTCGGCCTTCGAGCTTTGGTACGCCGGCGACGAACGCGGCGGCCGGCTGCAGGTAAAGATCGACGGCGGGGATCCCGTCGTGCTCGACACGGAGGCGCCCGCCTATGAAGACCGCTGGGAGCGCTTCGAGCTCGAGGACGGCCCGCACGAGATCGCGGTGCGGGCGGTCGGTGGCGGACGCGTGCGCGCCTACGGCCTGGTGATGGAGCGCAAAGGCCCCGGCGTGGTGTGGGACGGGATGGCCCTGATCGGCTCGATGACCAGTCGCTTGCTCGAACAAGAGCAGGCCCACTGGGCGCGGCAGCTACAAAAGCGCGACGTGGACTTGGTGGTCTTCACCTTCGGCGGCAACGACATGGGCGCCGGTGCCTTTAGCCAGTCGAAGCTGGATCGCCACGCCGAGACCTACGCCGAGCTGATCCAGCGCACCAAGCAGGCCAAGCCGGGCGTGGCCTGTCTGGTGATGTCGCCGATCGATCACGGCGAGCGAAAGGGCGGGCGCGTGGTGTCCAAGCCCATCGTGGCCCCGATGGTCGAGGTCCAAAAGAAGGTCGCGCGCGACAACGGCTGCGCCTTTTTCGACACCTTCGCGGCCATGGGCGGCGAGGGCTCGATGGGCCGTTGGTACAAGTCCAACCCCAAGCTCGGCAGCGGCGACCTGGCCCACCCCACACGCGCCGGCCACCGCGTCATCGGACAGATGGTCTACGACGCCTTGATGGACGCCTACGCCGACTGGCGCCGAGCCAAGGCGGGGACGCCGATGGGGCCGGGCGAAGGCGATCCGGCGGGCGAGCCCGAGGACGCGCCGCAGTAGTTGTGCCCCTCAGTTCCGGTTGTCGGTCTCGACGCCGAACAACCAGTCGTCGCTCGGGCGCGCGGCGTGGCAGTCGATGCAAAAGTCGATCTGACCGGTGTTGGCGAGCTGCTTGTCGGCGTCGGCAAAGCCCCACCACCAATCGGCGCTGGCGGGGGCGAGGCCGGCGGGTCCTTTGACCATCACCGTGTGTCCGGTGACGGCGGCCATGTCGTCGAACTGCTCTTTGACGAGGATCAGGCCCTCGGGGATGGTGGGGTTCGAGCCCTCGCCGGCGGGGTCGATGCCGCGGTAGGCCTCGGCGCCGGCCGACTGCACCCACACGTGCACGTCTACGGCGGCCGCGTGGCCCTCGGAGGGGAAGGGCATCGCGCTGATGCGCTCGAAGCCGGTGGGGAAGGCATCGAGGGCCGCTTGCACCGCGGCTTCGTCGACCTCGGTGGCGCCCATGTCGGTGCCGCTCGAGCTGGTCTCGCCATCGCCGTCGCCGCCGGAGTCGCAGGCGGGAGCGAAAACGCAAAGGGTCAGGGACAAAAGGAGAGTCGAGTGTTTCATGGTTCGTTCGTTCAAGCGTCGAAGGCAGACGTCGAGGTATCGACGCTGCGCAAGATCCCCAGCGCGTGCAGGCGTTCGCGCGCGGGGGCCAAAAGGGTCTCGGACAGTCGGGTCTCGGGCGGCGCTTCGACGCCGGCGCTCGCCGAGATGACCTGAAGGTCCGCCAAACTCGCGCGCAGGATCTCCACGCGGTGGGTCTCGAGGTGGCGAAAGAGCACCAAGAAGACCGGGGCTTGGGGCGCGAGCGCGGCCAGGTCGGCGCCCGTCTTCGTGCCCTTCTCGAGGGCCTTGCGCCAACCGACCACGTCGAAGCTGTACTGGCGGATGAAGATCCGTTGCTCGAGATCCTCGGCCGGGTGCGCGGCCAAAGGCGGGGCGATCCCGCAGCTGTGCAAGGTCCAGTGCAAGTCGGCCAGCTCGGCCAGACGCGCGGCGAGGGTCTCGCCGACGAGCGCGCCTTGCTTGGCGATCCAATCGGGGAAGGCGCGCGCGAACTCGTTGGGGTCGTGGGCGGCGCGCGGGCACTGCGTGGCGTAGGCACGGACGCAGCGTGGCCAAAGGACAGGTCCCGCTTCGGGGCTGGCTTTTGGATTGGCTTCGGCGCTGCGGATGGCCGCGCGGCTCGAGGCGTAGACGTCGCCCAAGATCTTGTCGTAGTTGCGCCAGATCAGCTCGCGGTAGTAGGCGAGGCCAGGGTCGGCGGGAGCTTCGGCGGCGAGCAGGAGCTCGCGCATCTGGCTAAAGAAGGGGGCGAGCTCGGCCGGCGCGCCCGGGCTGATCGCCTTCATGCGGGCGCCCCTTTGCCCGCGTGCTCATTCGCCGCGGCGTCGGAGAGGGGATGTCCGCGCAGGATGCGGCGGGCGTGCTCCGCCTCTTCACACACGCGCGCGAACTCGGGGATCTTGGCGTCCCACTCGATCAAGGTCGGGCAGGGCCCGTGCGCGGCCAAGAAGGCCTCGTACAGCGCCCACACGCCCTCGGCCACGGGGTGATCGTGGCTGTCCATCAAGCGCTCGCCGTCGACGCCGTGACCGGCGAGGTGCACGTAGCGCGTGCGCTCGAGGGGAAGCGCGAGCAGGGACTCGAGGGGGTCGCGGCCCAGGTTGTGGGCGTTGACGTAGATGTTGTTCAAGTCGAGCAGTAGACCCGCGTCGGCGCGCTCGAGTACGCGACGCACGAACTCGCCTTCGCTGAGCTCGGAGCCGGGCATCTGCGCGTAGGTGGTGATGTTCTCGAGGGCGATCGGCCGATCGAGGCGGCGCGCCACCTCGGCCGCGCGCGCCCCGACCCAGTCGGCGGCCTCGGCCGTCCAGGGCAAGGGCAGCAGGTCGTAAAAGCCGTGCTCTCCGACCTGCGCCCAGCAGATGTGATCGGAGTAGAGCGGAACCGCGTGGGCATCCAAGAGCGCGCCGAGCTCGT
>JAUIJR010000588.1 GCA_030431075.1 Polyangia bacterium
CCATCTCCATCTCCATCTCCATCTCCATCTCCATCTCCATCTCCATCTCCATCTCCATCTCCATCTCCATCTCCGTCGCCGTCGCCGTCGCCATCGCCGGTCATGGTCGACGAGGACTCGGAGGTCGACGAGGACTCGGAGGTCGCCTCGGACTCGCTGGTGGTCGAGGACTCTGTGTCGGTGGTCTCACCGTCCTCCGAGGAACCGTCGTCGCTACACGCGGGCAGGATCGGGAGGGCCAGGCAAAGCGCGAGAGGTAGGCTCTTGAATCGCATGGGGCGCAAGCTAACAGCCGACCCGTGCTCGGGCGCGTGAAATCCAAGCTACGACGTGGGTGCGTTCTCGTCGGGTTGAGCCGGTATGCGGCGTGGCCAGACCATCACCGCAAAAACCACCAAGGCCAACGCAAGCCACACTCCCAGGCCTACGCTCAAATTGCGGTTATACATCCGCATGCGGTTTTCGGTCGCGGCCAAATCCCAAAGCGCCGCGGCATTGCCGAGGTAGAGCGCAAACTCCAGCAGCGCACACAGCCAAGGTGCGTGCCGAACGCCGGCGGCGTTCGTTCGGCCGCCCTGCGCGAACACCGGGGCGGCTTCCATGACCCCCACCTTGCCGCCTGGTCGCCAGCCGGCAGCCAAGATGAGCGGGAGAAGGCTCGCGCAAACGAAGTAGTAGCCCACCGTCCCCTGCAATGCGTAGAAGGCGACCATCCCAAAAAGCACCGTCGCCGCCGCCGGCCTGAGTCTCGACGCGAGCGCAGCCGCGACCGCCGTCATGGCGAGACCGAGCCCGATGAGCCAGGGACGAATGCTGCGATAGGCCTCGATCCGAACCAGGCGTGGGCCCTTGCCGTTCTCGAGCGGACCTTGCATCAACGCGAACTTCAGTCCCAAGCCAAAGCCTGGCGTGCTGGACACGGGCCCCGGCGTGACCCCTCGGGGAATGAGCCCTTGGGTATGCATCTGCATGTTGTCGGCCCAGTTGACATAGTTGCGAGTCCCGCTGGCATGCGCTGCGCCCAAGCCCAGCAAGATGGCCCCCGACACCGCGCTCCCCAAGGCGAAACGACGGATCGGGGCGAAATTTCTACGCAAAGCTTCGCCGGCGACCGCCAGCAATCCGCCCAGCCAAAAGAGGAAGGGCATCGCCACCAAGGCGGTCGCCGTCGTAAGGCCGACGCTCGCACGGGCCCAGCGCTCCCGGACGAGCGCCACGACGCCCAAGCCCAGCGCGATGTACCAAAAGTAGCGGCCGGGTGAGCCGCCGACGATGTCGATGCGGTCGGCGGCATTGACGAAGGCGAACACGGCGCAGCCCAATCCGACCCGCCACCCGAAGGCGAGACACAGCGCCCAGCCGAGTGCGCACAAGCCCCAGATGTCGGCCAAGAACATCCGCGCGATGCGGCCGAGGTCGAGGGGGCCCAACGCGCGCGTCCACGCCGTCATGACGTAGGCGTGAAAGGGCGTGCCGTTGTAGCCATTGTCCCGAACGGCCGAAGGCGCGATGCGAGCCTGCCCGGCCCAGTTCGTCCAGATGCCCTCGAGGTCGCGTTGAAAACTCTCCCAGCGCGCGGGCGAGAAGGACTCGCGACAGCGGCGACTCTCCTTTGCGTCGCGTCGCCGCTCGCCCGCGCTCGTGTTCTCGTAGCGATGCAGATCCCGCATCCGCGCCCGGTTCGAGATCTGCGCGCCGATCCGCGTTCGGATCACGCACGCATAAAAATCGTCGTAGCCCGTCTGCGCGAGGTACTTGGGCGCCAGGGTGTAGTGGTAGCTGTCGTGTTGATGCGCGAAGCCGGCTTGTCGAAGCGCGCGAGCGGCGTAGGCGTAGTTCAGACCGGCGACCAAGACCATGGCCCCCAAGCCCAGCGCCAAGAGCCGCGAAGCACCCGCGCGCCAACACCATGCGCGCACGCGGGCACTGACGCGCGCCACCGCGAGCAAGGCCATCGGGATGCAAAGCCACGCCATGAAGCGGTAGGCCTGCCATCGGTCCTCGAAGATTCGCAGCAGCCACTCCGGCGCCTTGGCGCGGGGGCTCCCGTGATCGACCAGCACCCGCCAGGTCACGAAGATGGCGATCAGCACGAAGGGCAGCGCCGACCACAGTCGCCATCGCCTCGCCGCGGCCGAAGCCGGCGCGTCCTCGGGCGGGGCGTCGTTCATGGTGCCGAGGCTACCTGCGTGGCGCCGCCCCTGCATCAGGCACTGCGGCCCCCCCCCGCCTGATATCTTGAAGCCGTGGTCGGGTCCTTTTGGCTCCGCGAGCGCATCGAGGCCGGCTTCCTCGCGGGCAACGAACTCGAGGCTGAGGACGCCGGGTGGTGGCCCTGGTCTCACACGCGGCACACTTTGACCGAGGCGCTGGGCTGTGAGCCCCGCCCGCTCCGGCGCAGTTCGCTGCTGCTCCCGGTCGAGAGCTTCGCGGGTCGGCCCATCGTCCAGGCCTCGGCCAGCACCGGGGCTCGAGCCCGGCCCGTGCTGTGCACCAGCTACGAGCTGGCGCGCTCGGTCGAGGCCCACCGCGACGAGGGCTTTGAGGCGCTCGTCACCCACCTGGCCACGCGCCTCGGCGTCGCCGGCTCGCGCGAGCGCGACCCGCTCGCCGCCGGCCTCCCTCGCGCCTCGACCGTCCGTGCGCGTCACGACTTCCCCCTCGATGGCGTGCGGGTCTGCGTATTTTCGTGGGGCGGGCTGCGACGCCACGGCTCGCACGAGGCGAGCGGCTCCGTGTGGCTCGAACGCGAGCCCGCGCGCGCGGCCGCCGACTTCTTGCCGATCTACGATGCCGAAGGCGCAGCTTGGACCCTCACCCCCGGTGAGGTCGTCGATCGGTTCCCGGTCGCGCCCTGGGGCGAACAGCGCAAGTTGATCCCCGACGCCGACGCGCGTCGTGTCACCAACGCCCTGCACCACCCCACTCGACGCGCCTTGGCGCCCTGGCTGCGCGAAGCCGTCGGCGAGCAAAGTTGTGT
>JAUIJR010000079.1 GCA_030431075.1 Polyangia bacterium
TTGTCGAAGCGCAGCGTGAAGGTCGTGCCGAGCGAGAACTTTTGGCTCAGCGAGGCGGTCAAGCCCGCGTCGAAGTTCACGCGCAGCGCCTCGGGGACGATGAGGCTTTGCAGGTACTCGACACCCGTGTCGAAGCTGACGACGTCGGAGAGGTGGTTCGAGTAGCCAGCGAAGAGGCGCGCGGCGTGATTGGTCCAGGTCTTCTCCTCGGGGAGCAGCTGGGCGTCGCTGAGGTTCTCGACGATGTTGCCGTCGGCGTCGAGGAAGTTGCCGTCGTCGTCCTTGCGAGCCTGGCCTTCTTCGGTGCGCAGGTCGTACTGGAAGTCGTAGCCGGCCTCGAACCACATGCGGTGCTTGGCCTTGGTCAGCACGTAAAAGGCCACGCCCGGGTCGACGTTCAAGCGCAGGTTCAACTGCTGGAAGGGGTCGTGCCGCGCGGTGACCATGGCGAAGGCCGACCAACGCTTGGCGAAGAAGTAGTCGTAGCGAACGCGACCTTGGATGTTGCCGACGGTAGTCTCGAAGGGTTGGTCCTTCTCGAGCTTCGAGGCGCCGTAGTTGCCGAGCGCAACGGCGCTGGCTTGGTGGTCGCCGCGGCGCAGGCGGAAGTTCACCGCGCCGGTCATGGCGGCCTGGTTGGCGTTGCCGGTCGACAAGATGCCACCCGCGCTGATGCTCAGCTCGGTGGCGTCTTCGCTCTCTTCGGGCGGGGCCTCGGCGGCCTGGAACTCGCCTTGACCGCCGAGTTCTTGGTTGCCGGAGCTCGCTTGGTCGACGCCGGTGCCGGTGCCGGTCGGAGGCGCCGCGGGGTCCTGAGCGAGGGCCACGCCCGGAGTGAGCAGGCCGGTGAGAACGAAGATGATGGGCGTAGCGTGCTTGCGCATGGTGGCTCTCCTGCGACTCGGATTCAGCAAGGACCGTGCCGAGTCGCCAGTCGGATACCATGCCCTCCGGGCGTCCGGAACGGCCGCAGCTGGGGCATTTGTCCCCGTCCACGCTGCCACGGTGTGGCGATTCGCAGCCGGAACGAGCGTGCAGTCAGTGTGACGCGACGATCTCGCGAATTTGGTCGGCCAAGGCCATCGGATCGAAGGGCTTGCGGATCACACCGATCGCACCGAGCTCCAGGTAGGTCGCCACTTCCGAGGGCTGCACTTTCGCCGTCATGAAGATCACCGGCAACGCGCGACCGAGCTCCGTCTCCCGAATTTTGCCCAGCGTGGTGGGCCCATCCATGCGCGGCATCATCACGTCGAGCAAGACGAGATCCAGATCACCGCGGCCGACGGCCGCGATCGCTTCGTCACCGCTGCCGGCGGCGACCACCTCCCAGCCGCCCACGGTGGACAAGGCCAGCTCTCCGACGGTGCGAATGTCGGCCTCGTCGTCGACCAGCAAGATGCGGCGCAGCTCGGTCATCGCTCGCATCATAGCCGGCCCGCGCCCCGCGGGTCACGGGCCTCCTGCCCCGCGCCCCGCACCCGAACCGAAGTCAGCTGCGCTCAGGCCGAGGGCAGGAGACGACGGACCAAGCTGGCCAGCGTGGACGGGTCCACGGGCTTGAGCAAGAAGCCGCGGGCCCCCATGGACTGCAGCAGTTGCCAGTCGGGCGCCCCGCCCACGGCCGTGGTCACGACGATGGGCAGACGCGTCGCCTCGGGAATCCCCTGAATCGCGGCCGTCAGCTCGACGCCGTTGAGGCCGGGCATGTCGAGGTCGGCGATGACCAGATCGGGGCGCCGACGCATGATCTCGGTCAGCGCCGAGGTTCCGTCGGGGACCACGCGCACCTCGATCCCGGGGACGGCGTCTTCGACGACGGCCGTGATCCACTCGCGGAAGTCCGCGTCGTCATCTGCGATCACGATCGAAGCCCGGTCGGTCGAGGGCATCACCGTGGCGCGACGCACTTCGAGCAAGCCGCGTCGGAACTCGCCGGCCGTCGCCGTCCGCTGACGAGGATCCTTGGCCAAGGCACCCAAGACGACGCGGTCCACCGCGGCCGGAAGCTCGGGGCGTCGCAGCGACGGCGGCTCCGGTGCACGGGTGAGGTGCAAGCGGATGAGTTCATCCGGGTCTTCGTGCTCGAAGGGGGGCTTGCCGACGAGCAGCTCGTAGGCGATGGCCCCGATCCCGTAGACGTCGCTGCGCGGGGCGAGCTCGGTCGGCGTGTCCTTGCACGCGGCGACCTCCGGCGAGAGGTAGCCCGGGGTCCCGCCCAAGAAGCGCTTGCCGCTGGTCTTGGTGCCCGCGACGATCCGCGTGAGCCCGAGGTCGGTGATGACGCAGCGAAAGGCCGGTCCGATCAGGACGTTCGAGGGCTTGAGGTCGTGATGGACGGCGCCGTTTTGGTGCATCGCATCGGCCCCACGACAGACCTGCTCCAAGATGCCGATGGCCTCGTCCAAGCTCAGCGGCTCGCGCTTTCGCTGCCGAAACCAGTGGTAGAGATCGATGCCCGGCACGAACTCCATCACGAAGTAGGGCGCGTCTCCGATCTCGCCGAAGGCGTAGATCTCGACCACGTTGGGATGACGCACGCGCGCCATCGAACGGGCCTCTCGCAAGAACTGGTCGCGGGTGTAGCGGTCGCTGACGAGCTCGGGCCGCACCAGCTTGATCGCCACGTCCCGGGCGAGCTGCTCGTCACGCGCCCGCAAGACGACGCCCTGGCCGCCGGTGCCCAAGGTCGCCTCGACCCGGTACTTGCCGTCCAATAGCTCGCCGGGCTCTGGAACCCGCAGCTCGCTGGCCTCACCCGGCATGCCCGCACAGGTTGCCCCAGGGCGGGGCCTCGGTAAAGGCAAGCGCCGCCTTCGTCTCGCCTCTGCGAGTCCTCGTTGATACCCTCGCCCCCATGGCGAGCGCGCAGAATTCGCCGATCGCGGCCTCGGCCGCGGCCTGGCTCGATGCGCTTTCGCAGCCCAGCGCGCGGCTCGACGGCGAGGGCCGCATCGTCCTCGCGAACCGAGCGTGGACGCGGGCGCACTCGAACTACGGACTCGACTGCTTTCGCCTCGGCCCCGGTGCGGCTTTGGCCGATGCCCTCGCGGCGGCCCCGAGTCCGACCGCCTTCTCCACCGCCTTCGAGGGCGTCCGCTCCGGCGCGCATGCGCGGGCCGAAGTCGATGCCTCGGTCCAAGTCCCGCAGGGCGTGGCCTGGCTCGCCTTCACCGTCGCCCGTGTCGAGGGCGAGGGCTTGTTGGTGCAGTTCGCAGATATCACGCGCCGCGTTCGCGCCGAAGAGCAGCTGCGCCTGAGCAAGTCGAAGCTGCGCTCGGTGGTCGCAGGCGCGCCCATCGTCTTGTTGGGCCTCGATCTCGAGGGGGTCTTCACCGTGGTCGAGGGGATCGGCGCGGCCGGGCTCGGCGCGACACCGGAGCTGCTGCTCGGACGTAGCGCCTTCGAGGTCTACGCCCACATCCCCGCCCTTCTCGAGTGTGTGCGCGGCGCGATGGTGGGGGAGACCCGCATCGCGGCGGTGCCCGTCGGCCGCATGACCTACGAGTTGCGCTGCTCGCCTTCGCTGGACGAGGCGGGTGAGGTCAAGGGGGTCATCGGCGTCGCCACCGACATCACCGAGCGCACCCGCATCGAGCAGATGAAAAACGAGTTCGTCTCGATCGTCAGTCACGAGCTTCGCACGCCATTGACCTCGATCCGGGGATCTCTGGGCCTGCTCGAGGGCGGCGTCGCCGGTGAGCTCCCCGGGCGCGCCGGTGAACTCGTTCGAATCGCGCGGAGCAACTCCGAGCGTCTGATCCGACTGATCAACGACATCTTGGATCTCGACAAGCTCGAAGCGGGCCGCCTCGAGTTCATCAGCGAGCAGCTCGACATGGCCAAGCTTCTGCACCAATGCGCCGAGGAGCTGCAGGGGGTCGCCGTCGACGCAGGTGTGCGTATCGAGGTGCAGGTCGACGAGAGCGCCGATCTGGGGGTGCTCGGCGATCGAGATCGCCTGCTGCAGGTCCTGGTCAACTTGTGCTCGAACGCGCTCAAGTTCGCGCCGGAGAACAGCGCCGTCGTGCTCGCCGGACTGCGCATGGGCCCCGGACGCCTGCGCTTCGAGGTGCGTGACCGCGGGCCCGGCATTCCGGCCGACCAGCGCGAGCTCTTGTTCAAGAAGTTCCAGCAGCTCGGACAAAGTGCGTCGCGCACGAGCGGCGGCTCGGGCCTCGGCTTGGCCATCTCCAAGGCGATCATCGACGCCCACAACGGCCGCATCGATCTGCGCTCGGAGGTCGGGGCCGGCTCGACCTTCTTTTTCGAGCTGCCCTCGGCCCAAAGCCGCGCCTCCCGGCCGGCCCGTGCCCGCCCCGCGGGGGTTCGTGGGCGCACGGTCGAGATCGAGGTCGGCGGCATCCCCGACCCCACCCAACTGTCGATCTCCACGCGCATCGATACGCTGGTCGCCGCCTTGGAGTACGTCCTCGAAGCGCCGGGCCGAGAGAGCTTCGTCGAAGCGCACGCCGAAGCGGCCGTCGTTCGAGCCACCACCGCCGACGAGGTCGACGACGAGGTGCGCGCACGGCTCGACGAGCTCGTCTCCCGTCTCGCCAAGCTCATCGCCGGCGAGACGGTCTTCGACGACGAGCGCGACGCCCTCGCCGCCGCGATCGGCGGGCTGATCCGTACGCGCGAGGGTGGCTAGTTTTCGAGCGCCGCCTCGACGATGCGCTGAAGCTCGGACAGCGCGCCCTCGAGTGCGTCGGCGCTGGGCGTCCCCGACTCCCCCACTTCGAGGATCTGGGCCTCGAACTTGCCCGCCGCGGTCGAGACCTCGGCCAGGCCGTAGCTTCCCGCCGTCCCGTGCAGCTTGTGCACCGGGGTCCGGACCGCGTGGTAGCTCTCGACCGTGGGCGACGCGATCCATCGCGCGTGGGTCTCCCGGATCTCGACCAGCTTCGCGGGCAGTTTGGCGACGTAGCCCTCTCGCAGCTTGGCGAGGCGCTCGGCCAGACCGGCCGGCTTGGGCGCCGCGGACCGACGGGCCGAGGCCACGAGCTCGCGGACCCGTTGGGCCAAGGTCATCGGATCGAAAGGCTTGGTGATGACCCCGGCTGCCCCCGCCTCGAGGTATCCGTGGATCTCGTGGCGCTGCGCCTTGGCCGTCACCATGATCACGGGGATCTGTGCCCAACCCTCGAGCCCGCGCAGCTGTTGCAGGGTGCTGAGACCGTCACGTCCGGGCATCATCATGTCGAGTAAGACGACGTCGAAACGCTCGCGACCGGCGACCTCGATCGCTTCGTCGCCGCTGGCGGCCACGGTGGTCGCCCAGCCAGCGATGGTCGAGAGGCTCATCTCGGCGACGGTACGAATGTCCGCCTCGTCGTCGACGACGAGGACCTTGCGAATTTCGTTGGGCTGATTCATTGGCGATCTCGGGCAGCGCGGGTGCGCGGCAAGTCGGGACCGAAGTTCCACGACAAGGCAAAGGTGACTTCTGGGGTATGCAGGGGGCGCGTACCCGGCCCCGAAGTGAGGGTGTCGCGGACGTCCAGCCGCAAGGCCAGGGTCCGTCGTGGGTAGAACTTGACGCCGGCGCCAAAGACGAAGGCGCCGTCGACGTCACGACCGAGAACGGCCGCGTCGCTGCGCACGCCGAGCAGCCCGCCTCCGACCGAGAACACCGGGGTGACCTTGGTCGCCAGCTGCCCGGACAAGAGGCCCCGCGCCGCGAAGACGAGCGCGCGTCCGTCGGCCTCGGTGCGTGCCGGCATCGCGGCGAGCTCCCACTCGAGGGCGAGGTAGTCGATCGGGAGCACGCTCATGCGTAGGCCGAACTGCGGATTTGCCGGCCGTAGCTGCGCCGCGAACTCGACCTCACGGCCGACGAGGGCGTGGTCCCGAGGCGCGATCCACAAGCCCCCGAACACGCCGAGCTCGAACATCTCGCGCTCGCGTAGCTCCGGCGTCTCGACCGGCGGCGCCGCTGCTTCGTGCGCTTCAAAGGCGAAGGGGGCGCGGGCGATGACCGCCTCGCGGCCTTCCTCGCCCAAGAGGAACTCGAGCTCGCCTTCGAGGGGGGCGCCCTCGGTGGCCCGCACCGTGTACTGGTAGCTCCCGTCGGCGGCACGCACCGCTTCGCTCACCTCGATACCCTCGGGCGCGCGCACCCGCAGGCGCTCGGGCAGCTCGATCGCGCTTTGCAAGGCGAGACGAGCCTGGACTTCCTCGCCCACCGCTCCCGTCACGCGGCTGGCTTCGTCGCTACCGGCGACCGCGATCTCGATGACCTCGACCTCGAAGCCGGGCGCGGGAGCGCCTTGGGCGTCGACGCACTGCAAGCGCTGCGACCCGCTGCGGACGAGCGCGAAGGCAGCCGAGAGTTCGCCAGCCCCGTCGTTGCAGCGCATGCCTTCGGGGGCATTTACGATCGTGCCCGGCAAGACCCGCGGCACCGGGCTTTGTCCCTCGCCTGCCTCGCCGAGCTCGGCCTCCCGCCCTCCGGGCTGAGAGATGCTCGCCTCGACCAACTTCATGGGACGAGCAGCGGTGGGCGGTGACTCGAACTCGTCGGCATCGACGCTGGCGATGCGCACGTAGTACTCACCGGGCGGAAAGCCGCGCAGCTCGAAGTCGTTGACGGTGCCGGGCACCACGACGGCGGCCACGACATCGCCCCCATCCGGTCGGCGCGAGACCTCGACGAAGTAGGACTTCGCCTCGGCCACCGGGGCCCAGCTTCCGCGCAGGGTCCCCGACAGGCCGCTCGCCCCGACGAAGGTCCCGGCCTGATTCGCCGACCAAGCCGGCGTGGGCGGCAAGGGAGCGGGCGGCGTGGGCTTTTTACCCTTGACCACTTTCGACCCCATCTTCGGCCCGACGTCGACACTCTTGCCGCCGGCGGAGACCTTGGCTTTGCCCTCGCCGTGATTGGCGACGCGACTGGTTTGGGCCTCGTCGACTTTGACCAGGGCCTCGCCACCTTCGAGCGAGGTCTTCGCCCCGGGGGTCTCGAGTTCGAGGGTCGAGGGTGCCTCGCCGGCCAGCTCGCCCAGGCGCGCGCGCAGAGCTCCGCTTTCCAAGGTGGCCTGCGCCGCGCTGCGCTTCGACTTCGCACGGGTCGCCCCGTAGATGATGATCAGCGTGTCGGCGCGCAGCTGGACGATCGAGGTGTCCCGAAAGGTGACCTCGGCCGCAGCCCGCTCGAGGGTGTTCACGCGCCACCCCTTGTAGAGGTCCAAGCCCAGCTCGGCTTGCCCCCAGGTCTCTTCGCGCCCTGCCCGGGCCCGCACCTCTCGATGGGTGTGGGTCAGCTCGGCGTCGGGTTTGACGTACTCCGAGGTCACGGGCAGCTTGAGCACCTCGCCCGGCACCAGCCGGTGCGGCGTCGGCCCCATATTCGGGTTGTGTTCGTGAATGAGGTCGTAGCGCTTGCCGTTGCCGAAGCGTCGGCGGGCGATCTTCACGCAGGTGTCGCCTTTTTGGATGATGTAGTCCTCGAGGACGACCTCGCCTTGCGCCGCGGGAGGGCCCCACGCCCAGGCGGGCGTGGCGATGCCCCACGCCCCCAAGGCAAAGCCGCATGCGGCGATCGTCGAAGCGAGACCTTTGTTTCTGGTGTTCATGCCGACTCGTTTCGTTGGCGTCGTTGACGTGCGCGCCGCAGCTTGCGCACGAGGTTGTCGATCGAGGGTGGGTCGGCGACGACCTCGGACACCCCCGAGCGCAGCAGGGCTGCGATCCCTTTCATGTCGCGGGCGTCGCCCAAGGCGACCACCGGTAGCCCGGACGCGGTCGCGGCGGCGATCCCCTCGGCATCGCGCGCGTTGGTGAAGAGAACTTCGAGCTCCCCGGTCGGCTCTCCGCTGGCCCACGCGATGGGCACGATGCCGTTCGTGCGCAGGGCGATCCACGCCGCCGGATCCAAGTCGCCGTGAACCCCGACGCGAAAGGCCTCGGGTTCGCCGAGCCCCTCGCTGTCGAAGACGATGTTGACCTCTTTCGAGGCCTCGGGGGGCACCGACACCATGCGCGCCTGACGGGTCTTGAGGTAGCTGGCGTCCCGGCCCCGGTTGCGCCGACCGGCCAAGGTGCCCTCGACGAGCTCGAGTTGGGCCCGAACCTCGCGCGCATCGGGGCGCTCCTCGGCGCGCTTGCGCAACATCGCCAGCACGAGCTCGTCGAGTTCGCGCGGGATCTTGCGGTTCAAGCTGCGCTCACTCGGGGCCGTGGGGGCCACGTAGAGGTGCTGGGTGAGCACGTGCAACTCCGAGCCTTGGAAGGGCGGGTAGCCGGTGAGGAGCTCGAAGAGCACGCAGCCAAAGGCGTAGATGTCCGAGGCCGTCCCGACCTCGAGTCCGCCGGCTTGCTCCGGCGACAGATAGGGCGGCGTGCCGACGACGAGTCCCTCGCGGGTCATCCGGCCGAGCTCCCCGCCCTGCCCCGTGATGAAGGCCAAGCCGAAGTCCACGACCACCACGCGCCAGCCCTCGTCGGCATCCTCCAAAAAGACGTTCTCCGGCTTGAGGTCACGGTGAACCAAGCCGATGTCGTGCGCCGCCACCAATACGTCGGCGAGCTGCGCGGCGATGCCCAGGGCGACGGACATCGGCAAGGTCGCCCCCTCCGCCCCGATGGCGTCCCACAGGGTTTGTCCCTGCAACAGCTGCATGGCGATGTAGACGCGCCCCTCGTCCTCGCCCACGTCGTAGATCTCCACCGCGTTGGGGTGCCGCAAGGCGGAGGCGACCTTGGCCTCGCGCTCGAAGCGACGGCGGGCATCGGGACGCGCCGCCGCCCCGCGCAAGAGCAGCTTGATCGCCACCTCGCGGCCGAGGTTGACCTGCTCGGCCCGGTAGACGACCCCCATGCCCCCTTCGCCCAGCAGACTCGAGATGCGATAGCGCCCGCCGCCGATCAGCACCCCCGGCTCGAGGGCGGGCTCGTCCTCATCTCCTTCGGCCCCGAAGCTGGCGCGCGCCAGGGTCTTGCGCTCTTGCTCGGCCTGCGTTTCCGGGCCCGCACTGGGCGGGGAGCGCTTGGCGTCGCGTTCTTTCATGCCCGCACCTCGAACAGTTCGATCTCGGCCTCGCGGCCCGAGAGGCTGCGGCTTCCAAGGGGCACGAGCGCGAAGGCATCGCCGACCCGCGCCGCGGTCTCCCCCGTGATCAGGATCTGTTGCGGTCGCGCGATGCTCTCGAGTCGGGCGGCCACGTTCACCGTGTCGCCGATCGCCGTGTACTCCATGCGCACCTCGGAGCCGATGTTCCCGACGATGGCCGGGCCCGAGTTCACGCCGATGGCGAGCTGCACGTTGACCCCGAAGTCCTCGCGCCAGCGATCGTTGCCGAGCTCGAGCCACGACAAAATCTCTTCGGCCGCCGCCACTGCCCGCCGGGCGTGGTCGGCCTGAGGTGTGGGCGCGCCCCAGATCGCCATCACGCAGTCGCCGATGAACTTGTCGACGGTGCCGCCGTGTCGAAAGATGATCTCGGTGGTGATCGTGAACAGCTCGTTCAGGATCTGCACCACCTGCTCGGGTGTGAGCCGGTCGGTCAGCGGGGTGAAGGCGACGACGTCCGCGAAGAGCACCGTGATCTCGCAGCGCTCCCCGCCGAGGTGCATGTCTTGTTCGCGGGCGACCACCCGCTCGACGATCTCCCCCGGCAGATAACGGCCCAGGTCACTGCGGATGGCGATCTGCTGGGCGATCTCTTTTTCAGAGGCCTCGAGATCCAAAGAGGCGCGCGAGAGGGCACCGCCGAGGGTCTCGAGCTCATCCCCGCTGTGGACTTCGACCGTCTGGCCAAAGCGACGTTCGGCCAAGACCGCCGCGAAGCGAGTCAAGGCCTCGACGGGCTTGGTCAGGGCCCCGGCCATCCATAGCCCCGCCGCCAGCGCGGCCAAGATGGTGACGAGAGTTGCGCCGGTGACGACCCTTCGCATCGTCACCATCGAAGCGTAGGCGACGTCGCGGGGAACCTGCACCGCGATCAACCAAGGCCGTGACTCCATGCGGGTCAAGGTCCCCACATGCGCGTTCCCGGCGACCTCGTACTCGCCCGAGCGCGAGTAGCGAGTCTCCAGACTGCGCGGATCGATGCCGTCGAGAATTCCCGCGCGCGGCGCTTCGTCGCGTAATGCGAAGTGCGTCGCGTCGACGTGCGCGAGGTAACGCAGGTCCTCGTCGACGACGAAGAGCGCGTCGGGCAAGCCCGCGAGGTGAGTCTCGGCCAAGAAGGTGAGTCGCGCCTGTACGGGCGCGAGGTCGACGGCCGACCACAGATAGCCCGTCAGCGCCCCACCCGCCTCGAGGGGCATCAACATGGGGACGCGGGAGCCGCCGGCGAACTCCCCGACCGCGCCCGTCGCGACCTGCCCCGGCTCGGCCGCCTCCAACCACGCGGCGTCCAGACGAGGCGGCACCGTGAGGGCGCCGAGCTCGGCCGTCCGGATGGTGTCGATGTGCGTGCCATCGGCTGCGTAGACGGCCACGTGATCGAGCTCGCTGTTGGAAGCGACGAGGGCCATCGACACGCCGAGGCGCGCCTCGTCGTCGAGCTCGGGGTCGGTCAGGGCTGCGGCCACGCCCACCAGGCCATCTCCGGCCGCCGTGAGTTCCTCTTCGATCGTCCGCGTCAGGTCTTGCGCGATCGAGATCTGCAGCTCGCGGCTCGAGGTCTCCACCGCGTCGGCGTTCACGTCGACCAGCACCCAGCCCAAGAGGCTCAAGGGCAGCACGCTCAGGGCCAGGGCGGCGAGGGCCAGCTTTCGCCGCAAAGGAAAGCGGACGCGTCCACGTTCCTTCGGGGCCGGGGGCTGACTGCTCGCGTTCATGGTCCTCACGCACGGCCCGGCCTCGCCGTCCGGCGTCGGGGCCCCGTGCAGGACCCACGCCAAGCGCGTGCACTGCAAGGCTATGCGGATGTACGGGCCTACCCCACGGGCCAGGTCGCTTCAGGCCTGTGGCATTTTGCCCCGAACCCGGTGTCCGGCCCCATCGGGGTGCGCCAAAATGGAAAGGGACGCCGCATGAACGGCGTCCCTCCCGAGGCGTTCGCGCTTCGCGCTACTGCGAGAGCAGCTTGAACTCGATGCGACGGTTCTTCGCGCGTCCCGCGGAGGTGTCGTTCGTATCGACGGGCTGGTCGGGACCAAAGCCCTCGGTGGTGAAGCGCGAGCTGTCGATGCCCTTGCCCACGAACCAGTTCTTGACCGACTCGGCGCGGCGGCGCGAGAGGTCCATGTTGTGGTCGTACTTGCCCCGGCTGTCGGTGTGACCGCTGATGCCCAGACGGATGTCCGGGTAGTCCTTGAGCACCTTGAGCGCGCGATTGAGGATGCGCTCGGAGTTGGGCTTGATGGTGTCTTTGTTGGTGTCGAAGTAAATGCCCTCGATGACACCGGTGAACTTCTTGACCTCTTCGGGCACCTCGTCGGGGCAGCCGTCCGCGTCTTCGTAGCCGTTTTTGGTCTCGGGCTCTTCGACGCACTTGTCGTCGGGATCCAAGATGCCGTCGCCGTCCGTGTCGGGGATCGGGCAGCCTTGGTACTCCTCGACTCCGGGCTCGTCCGGGCACTTGTCGTCGGGATCCAAGATGCCGTCGCCGTCGCTGTCCTTGATCGGGCAGCCGTCGGGCTCGACACCCGGCTCGTCCGGACAAGCGTCGAGCTCGTCCAAGAATCCGTCGCCGTCGCGGTCGCTCGGCGCGGGCTCGGGCTCAGGCTCGGGCTCAGGCTCGGCCACTTCGGCCTTCTCACGACCCAAGGTCACCGAGAGGCCCAAGAGCAGCTCGACGTTGCCGAGATCGCGGAAGTTCGCGTCGACACCTTGTTGGTAGGTGACGTTGTCGCGCACGTCGAGGCGCAGCATCGTGTAGCGATTCAAGTAGACCTTCGCGCCGACACCGAAGTGCAAGGAGGGGTCGACGTCGTCGCCCACCAGGCTCTGATCACTCGAGACGCCCAGGGCGCCGGCGCCGAGGACCGCGAAGGGCACGATGCTCCACATGGCCAGCTGGCCCACCACGTGTCCGCGGACCGTGTAGCCCATGGCCGTGCCGCTGCCGTCTTCGAGGGCCAGCGGGATCACTCCGCCTTCGACCTCCACGCCGACCCACTTGATCGGGTAGTAGCCGGCGCGAAGGCCGATGTCGGGGTTGGCGAGTTTGTAGGGCTTCCAGCCTTGGTCGGGGAGATCGATGTCGGGTCCGAAGAGCTCGTGATTCTTCGACGCGAAGAAGACACCGCCGTAGATGCCGATCTCGCCCATGCCCTTCTCAGGGACCCAGCGCTTGATCCACGGGACGTCCTTGCGCTTCCACGCTTCCTTCTCGGCTTCGGTCGGGCCGTCGGCGTTCGCCGAGCCGTCCGCAGAACCCTCGACGCCGTCGCCACCAGCGGAAAGCGAAACCTCGCCGCCGGCCTCGGCCGGTTCGCCGGCGTAGGCGGAAGTCGCCACCGAGAAAGTTGCCAACAGGGAGCCGAATACGAGATGCCGATTACGCATGGGAGTTCTCTGGTTCAGTTGCAGGGTGTCCGGGGGTGGACCCAGCGGCTGTCCGGGTGCGCGTCTCCATCGTACGAGGAGCACGCCGCTGCGATCAGGTTCGCCGAAATCGCGCCTGTCTGTCCAACAAAAGGCGAAAGTAGGCCGTACTCCATGCGATCGATGACCGCGATTGCGCCATTCGTGCACAACTCGCCCCAGCGGACCGCCTCGTGTTGGGCCCAAAGCTCAAATAACCCACGACACGAACCGGCCCCACAGCCCGATCCTTCGTTCAGGGCCTGAGGTGCGCACGAGGCCCTGACCGGTCGGTCTCAGGATGACGCTTTGGGAGCGTGGCGATCGCGCACTTCGTAGCGCTCGAGTTTGCGATAGAGCGTCTTGCGATCGAGGCCGAGGATCTTGGCGGCCGAGCTCTTGTTGCCGTTGACCGCTTCCATCACGTGAAGGATGTAGCGACGTTCGACCTCGTCCATTGGCACGAGCTCGGTGGGATCCAATCCAGCCACCACGACGTGCGAAGCCTGGAAGTCGCGTACCCGCGCCGGCAGGTCCTCGACGCCGACCTCCTGCCCGCGCGCCAAGGCGACCGAGCGCTCCATGCAGTTGCGCAGCTCACGGACGTTTCCCGGCCAGCTGTAGGCCATCAGGCGCTCGGCGGCGGGCGCGGTGAAGCCGGTCACGTCGCGCTCGGACTGGGCCGCAAAACGATCCAAGAAGTGCTGCGCCAAGGTCAGCGCGTCACGGCCCCGCGAGCGAAGCGGCGGTAGGGCGACGGTGATGACATTGACGCGATAAAACAAGTCCTCGCGAAAGGCCCCTTGTTCGATCTGGTCTTCGAGGTCTCGATTCGTGGCCGCCACCACGCGAATGTCGATGGGCAGCTCCTTGTCGGCGCCGACCGGACGCACCACGCGCTCTTCGAGGGCGCGCAGCAGCTTGGGCTGCATCGTCACCGGAAGTTCACCGATCTCGTCGAGGAACAAGGTGCCACCGTTCGCCTTGGTCATCAGACCGGGGCGGTCGGCCTTGGCGTCGGTGAAGGCTCCCTTGGCGTGACCGAAGAGCTCGCTTTCGAGGAGCTGCTCGGGCACGGCCGCGCAGTTCAAGGGGATGAAGGGACCCTCGGCGCGGCGCGAACGTGCGTGCAACGCCCGCGCGACCAGCTCTTTGCCGGTGCCGGACTCGCCCGTCGCCAGCACGGAAGCCTCGGAGCTCGCCACGCGGTTGATCAGCTCGTAGACCTCGAGCATCGACTTGCTCGAGCCCATGAGGCCCTCGAAACCGCTCTCGCCTTTGACCACCTCGCGCAGTCGACGGATCTCTTCGCGGTTGCGTCGCTCGCCGATGAAGCGGTCGAGGCGGACCATGAGCCCCTCGGTGTCGATGGGCTTGATGATGTAGTCGTAGGCCCCTGCACGAAGTGCGCCCACCGCCGTGCGGATGTCGCTGAAGGCGGTCATCACGATGACCGGCAGCTGGGGTGCCTCGCTTGCGAGGCGCGCGCACAGCTCGATGCCCGTCATGCCGGGCAAGTTGATGTCGCTGACGACCACGTCGGCCCGCGTAATGTCGGATTTGACCGCCCGCTCGGCCGTCGTGAAGGCCTCGACCTCGAAGCCCTCGCCGGCCAAGGTGACCTCCAGCAGCCGGAGCAGGTCCTGGTCGTCGTCGATGATTACGACGCGCCCCCTCATGGCCTCGACCTCCGCAGATGGGCGCTGACCGTCATCGTGAGCCTTATCCCAACCCTCCGCCTTTTGGGCAAGCGCGCGCACCTGCGCACATGAGCGGGGCACAAGGCCACGCCCCCGGGACAGCTTGCCCCAACCGGCTTTGGGGCCGGTCATCCAAAGTCCCATAAAGGGGCGGAGACAGGCGCGCCTACCTTGGCCCACCCCGTGCATCATGGCCGAGCAGCAACGGGGACTTCGCTCGAAACGCAGGTGCGTCGACGAGCCCATCGAGGTCCCCCCAACTTCACCCCACGAACGCGAACGAGACCATGGAAGACCTCCTCCTCAAAATCCTCCCCGACAGCATGGCCGGACAAGCCGGGCTGATCGCGGGTGCCTTTTACGCCCTGCTCATCATCATCGTCGGCTGGATCGCCTCGAAGTGGGCCAACAGCTCGATGCTCAAGTTGCTGCGCAAGCGCAACGTCGACGAAGCGCTCGCCCGCTTCTTGAGCGCGATCTTGCGCTACGCGGTGCTGGCCGCCTTCATCATCGCCGCCCTCGAGAAGGTCGGCATCGCCTCGACCAGCTTGGTCGCCATCTTCGCCTCGGCCGGCTTGGCCATCGGCTTGGCCTTGCAAGGCAGCCTGGGCAACTTCGCCTCTGGCGTCATGATCCTCTTCTTTCGTCCCTTCGTGCTCGGCGACCGGGTCAAGGCCGGCGGTGAGATCGGCGTCGTCCAGGACATCGGCTTGTTCGCCACGACGATGAAGACCCCGCAAAACGAGACGATCATCGTGCCCAACAGCGCGGTGACCGGCGGCGTCATCTACAACTACACCCGCGAGGGGACCTTGCGCGGTACCGTCGCCGTCGGTGTGGCCTACGGTGCCGATGTGGCGAAGGTCATGCAAGTGCTCGAGGGCGCGGCCAAGAGCGCGGACCTCGTCCTGCAAGATCCCGCCCCCGCCGTCGCCTTCACGGAGATGGCTGCGAGCTCGCTGAACTTCGCAGTCCACGTGTGGGCCAACGCCGCCGACTTCCTCGGCATGATGCACAACGTCCGCAAGGCCTGCTACGACGCGCTCAACGAGGCCGGGATCGAGATTCCCTTCGACCAGATCGTCGTCCACCAGGCGGCCTGATCGAGGCTCAGCTCTGCCCAAAAGGGCCGGCCTCGCGCCGGCCCTTTTTCGTGGCCGGGACTCAGTTGCCGAAGACGTGGACGCGGTCGCGGATCGAGGCGGGAAAGCGCTCTCGAACGACACGCTCGGCCTGGGCCTTGCTGTGCCGCATGGAGCGATGCACCAAGACCAGGGCCTCGCCTTCGAAGCGCTCGGCGTGCGCGATCACTTCGTCGACGTGGGTGTGACCCCACTCGCGAATCTGCTCGACGCTGCGACGCTCGTCCCAGGCCGTCACCTCGTGCACCAAGACGCGGCACTGGCGGGCGAGCTCATGCGTGAGGAAGAACTCGATCTGAGTGTCACCGGTGACGCACAAGAGCGGCTGCGCGACCTCGTCGGTGATGTTCTCACCGGCCTCGCGTTTTTGCTTGAGCGCTTCCCCCGGCAGGTCGGCGAACTCCGGCCGCAGCCGACGCGTGATGCGCTCGACCGCATAGGCCAAGGAGGGCACGCGATGCACGGTGCGCATGGCCGTCGCCCGCAGCTGCTTGCTCAACATCCACTGATCGCCTGGCGCCCGCGGATGCAAGTTGACCGAGAAGGTAAAGCCCTCGATGGCCTCCCAGGCGTCGAGCACCTGGCGGATCCCCGGCGCGAGCCCGGCCGGCAGATCCACGTCGGCCGCGCGCTTGCCCATCATCCCGCGCTGCGAAAGCAGGTAGGGCAAGCCGCCCGCGTGGTCCTGGTGACCGTGGGAGACCAAGATCCGGTCGTAGCGCAGCGCGCCAAAGCCCCCCCGACCGACGTCGAACATGAGCTTGAGCTCCGGCACCCGGATCGAGGTCTCGACCCCGCCTTGGGCGATGCCCTGCAGGGTCAAGCCGCCGACCTTCAGCTCGTCGTGCCCCGCCACCGGACCCCCCTTCGAGATTGTGCCGCGTCGCGGCTCAGCTCACGTAGTTGCGGTTCGGCGTCCACAGCACGCGCGGGCTCGC
>JAUIJR010000589.1 GCA_030431075.1 Polyangia bacterium
ACAAGAGCCAGGCCAAGCGCAGCTTGGGCGTCTCGGCGCCGGCGCTCATGGGCGGCGGCCTCCGGTGGCGGCGAAGTCTGCGAGCTGGGCCGCGAGCTGGGCGACCTCGGGGTAGCCCTGCCGCGCCGCAAAGGTGGCGAGCGAGCGCCAAAATGTAGCGGCATCGTCGACGCCGAGCTGCGCGGGCAAGGCGGGCAACAAGCGCGCCCAGCTGGCCTCGTCGAGGCCGTCGTCGAAGAGCCCATCGAGCTCGGCTTCGAGGGCGAAGACCGGTAGCTCGGGCGCGGCGGGATACTGCGGGCGCAAGGCGGCCGAGACGGCGAAGTGCCACAGCGCCTCGCGTCGATGTCCGGCCTTCGCTTCGGCGTCGGCCAAGTTCACGCGGTTGTGCATCGCGGCCGGACACGCGCGCGCCGAGCTTCGAAACAAGCTCAGATCGTCGGCCCAGTCCATGCTGCGCTGCGCGCTTTGCAAGGTCCACAGCGCGCAGGCCAAGCCGAGCAGCGCGGGTAGCAGCTGCGGCCGCGCGATGCGAGGCGCGATCCAGCGTCGGCCCGCGTCGACGAGCCCCCACAACACGAAGATGCTCGGCCACAGCACGAGACGCTCAGCCAAGATCACCGACAAGGGGATCAAGAAGTGGCCGATCAACAAGGCCATCGCCGCCGCCCCCGCAAACCATCCGGGGCTGCGTCCGCGCCAGGCCGCCAGGGCGTCGACCAGGGCGACCACGAGAGCCCCCACCCCCAGCCACCACAGCGGACGCCTGAGCGCCTCGCCGAGCGTGCTCGCCGGCACCAAGGCGCCCCAGGTGTGGTCGGCACACAGTGGGGCCCCACGCGCGCTCATCGATATGTAGTGTCCCCAGACCTCGAGGCCACCGAGGGCGCGCTCGAAAAAGCCGAGCTCTCGCAAGAGATTGTCGGCACCGTTGAACTCGCTCGGCAAGGCTACGGGCAGCACGGCCTGCCGCGACACGATGTAGACGACGCCGACCAGCGAGACGGCCAGCGCCGCCCAAAGCTTCGCCCGCACACGCGCACGGTCCTCGTCATGGCGCCAGGCCAAGGCGGCGCGCCAGATCAACAAGCCCGGCAACAAGGCCACCGTCTCCTTGCACAACATGGCCGCGAAGTAGGCCGCGCAACCGAGCGCGACACGCAAGCGTCGAGGCCCGCGCCCCGCGTCCGCGTCGACCCCATCGAGGCGCTCGAAGGCCCACAGCCCCAACAAGGCGGCCATGGTGTCGGCGCGCCCCACCAGCGAGGCGACGTTCTCGACGTGCGGCGGCAAGACGACGAAGGCCAAGGCCAAAAGCCCAGCCGCCCGATCGCCGAGCTCGCCGCGCGCGACCCGAAAGAGGCTCAGACACAAGGCCGCGTACAAGATCCAGTTGAGCAGGTGCTGCGCGAAGCTGCCGCCGCCCAGACCCTGCACGATCGCAAAGCTCAGCGTGGTCAGCGGTCGGTAGCTGCTCGACCAAGTCTCGCCCAGCGGCCGGCCGAACCACTCGCGCGTGAAGGCCTCCCACCACGGCGCCTCGCCTTGCACGACCGGGTGCAAGCTCAGCGCCATGCGGTCGTCCAAGGTCAGCGCGCCGCCGAGGCCCGGCCCATGGGCCAGCAAGGCCAGCGCGAAGATCCAGATCCAGATCAGGCCGGGCCGAAAGATGGACCGCGGGCCCGACTGGCCTTGCATCGGCCCCACCTTAGCAGGGCCACGCACCCGAACGTCGCGCCCCTGCGCGGATCTGGGACCGCCCGAAAGCCGCCAAAATCAGCCACTTGGGGCCATTTCGCTCCCGCGTGCCATGCGCGCGAAACTTTTTTCCCGTCAACGCAATCTCGAAAAGGGGGTGCGGGTACTACCGCCCGCGAAGCCATGACCTCGCTCGAAGCGGCGCCACCCGTATCGTCCCTGGAACTGACGCGCATGCGTCGGGACGTCAAAGCCAAGCTCTTCGGAACCCCGGGAGAGCCGATCCGGATCGGTCGATACCGGATCCGCGGCACCTTGGGGCATGGCGGCATGGGCATCGTGCACCTCGCCGTCGACGAAGACCTCGGCCGCGAGGTGGCGATCAAGCTGCTGCGTCCCGAGATCGGGACGGATGGAAGCCGCCGCCTCGCCAGCGAAGCCAAGAGCCTGGCCCGTCTCTCGCACCCCAACGTGGTCGGTGTCTTCGATGTGGGTGAGCACGAGGGCCGCCGCTTCATCGCCATGGAGTACGTGCCGGGCGAGACCCTGCGCGGATGGCTCGAGCGCACGCACAGCATGGACGAAGTGCTCGAGGTCTTTCGCCAAGCCGGCGAGGGGCTCGCGGCCGCGCACGCGGTCGGCCTCGTGCACCGCGACTTCAAGCCCGACAACGTGCTCGTCGGCACCGACGGCCGCGCGCGCGTCTTGGACTTCGGCTTGGCCCGCCCGCCCGATCCGCGCGTCCCGGGCCAAGAGCGCAGCCGCACGGGCTCGGTGCCCGCCGTCGACGAGGTCGATCCGCTCGCCACCTCGCTCACCCGCGCCGGGGCACTGCTCGGCACACCGGCCTACATGGCGCCCGAGCAGCACCTGGGCGACCCGGCCGGCCCGGCCTCGGATCAGTTCGCCTACGGGATCGCCTTGCACGACGCGGTCTACGGGCACCGCCCCTTCGTCGGCGAGGACCTGCGCACGCTCTCTTTGTCGATCGTCGCCGGCAAGCGACAGCCGGTGTCGACGGCGGGTCCCTTTGGCCCGGTGCCGCCCAAGCTGGCCGCGCTGATCGATCGAACTTTGGCAACGGATCCGGCGAACCGTTTCGCGTCGATGAACGACCTGCTGTCGGCCCTGGCCCAGCTCGGCGCGGGGATGGGCGCCAGCGGCTCGCGGGCCGGGAATGAATCCAAGCCCCAGGAGTTCGAAACGCGCGAATTCGAGGCGGCCTTCGGTCTCGACCAAAGCGACAACCATGGCGAACTCCCGACCCTCGATC
>JAUIJR010000590.1 GCA_030431075.1 Polyangia bacterium
CGCCGCACGGAGACTGCCGTGAACTCGGGCAGAAGGTAGCTGGCCCCGAGCTCGGCCCGGACTCCCAAGCTGAGCGCCGAGAGTCTTCCCTTGCGACCTACGCCCCAAAGCGAGAGGTGCCAACGCGGCTCGAGGGCGACGCTCATGCCCACGAGGGGCGCGCGAACGGAGCTTTGGTTGCCCGGTCGTAGGGGGGTCTGCGGGCGACCGTCGACCAGCGCCAGCCATGGCTCGACATTTATCGTCGCAATGACGGGAAGCTCGAAGTTTCCACGCCGCCAGCTGTACCCACCCCCGACGGAGACGCGCATGCGAAAGAGCCCCAGCTCGGGGTTGCGCGTCCCCGCCACGCGAAGGCCCCCACGCAACATGGCCCCCCGATCGAAGCGGTAGTCGAAGCCCAGCGCGCCGGCACCCCCGCGCCACGCGGGCGCGACGAAGCCGAGGATGCCTTGGCCCTCGAACCAGAGCAGCGCGCGGGGGTAGTGCACCCGATCGGGAGGCGGGGCCGCGGGGGGCTTCTCCTCTGCTTCGACGGTCGTGCCCGTCGTACCCGTCGCGTCCGTCTCCTTTGGGTCCGGCGCGGCGGGCTCGTTCGCCTCGACGGTGGCCTCGGCCGGTAGCTCCACGTCTTGCTCGTCGGCCGCGAGCTCTCCCCGCTCGACTCCCGCCAGCAGGTTCTCCAAAGAGCTGACCAGCGCCCGGGCTGGGTCGTCGCCGGGGTCGGGGACCCGTCGCACAAAGGCGCGCCCGTCCGCCAAGATCAACAGGAGCTGCCAATCGGCCGAGCCCTCCACGCGCGAGAACTCGACGAAACCACGCAATGCGCCCTGGGACTGGGCCGCCGTCGGGGCTTGCGCCTCGATCGCCCACAGCTCCCGGTCGGGCAGACGCAGGGCGGCCGCGGCCTTCCACTCCAAGCCCGCGGGCGCGCGCACGGCCAAGCTTCCAACGCGGGCGACCTCCCCGGCCGGGGCGGCTTCCCTCGCCGGCCCGACCGCGTGCACCCGTGGGCTGCCCAAGAGCAAGGCGAGTCCCGCGATCCAAGCGAGGCCGCGGGGGGTGGCCTGGGCGACGCGCATGCGCTTCGATGCTAGCGCGTCGAGCTTGGAACCTCGCATCGATGACGACTCGTGGGACAACTCGTGGGCCAACTCGTGGCTAGGGCGCGGAGAGCCCAGCGCTGCTCACCCGCCCTCGGCGGGGTCGCCCTCGCTCTCGGTGCCCGGGTCGCCGCTCCCACCTTCGAGGCCCGAATCGCTCGTGTCGCCCTCTTCGCCCCCGCTCGTCTCCGTCGAGTCCGTCGTGTCCCCGCTCTCGCTCTCGCTGCCGCTGTCTTCGCTGGTCCCCGAGTCGCTGCCGTCGACACTCGTCGCGTCGCCCGAGCCCTCGAGGCTATCGCCCTCGTCCTGCCCCGCCTCTGCGCTCTCGCCCTCGTCGTCTTGCTCGCACGCGGCGATGCAGTCCTGATCGTCTCGAGCGCAGTCCGCGATGCAGTCCTCGACTTCGACGACCGTCTCGAGCACCCCGCAAGCGCCGGCGAGCGTGAAAGCAATGAGCGCTGCCCTGCGCATCTTCATGGCTGCGAGGCCTCCCCCCGGCCTTCGGCCGCGGCTTCGGCTTCGCGCCGATGCGCCCCCGACGGGAAGTCCTCGAGGTACGCGGACCAACAAGCCTGCACCTCGCTCGCCACGCCGCTGCGGCAAAGTCCACCGCGGGCGTCGTCGGCGTGGCGGCCCCGTGGGAAGCGCTTCAGGTAGGCGCGCCACAAGGGGCGCTCGTCCTCACCGTCTTGCCGCGCCAGGGTCAAAAGCTCGCCGTAGGCGGTCTCGACGATGGCCCGCCGTCCGCCGCGACGCACGATCTCCTCGAAGGCGGCGCGCGCCGCCTCGTGCTCGCCGCGGCGCCACGCCGCCTGGGCCTCGGCATCCAAGGCGGCGAGGCGCGCATCCAAGCTGGGGGCCGTGTCTGCACCCGCCGCGGTCGGCTGGCGCGAGCTCGGGGGCCGCGTCGGCGCGGCGCCTTCTTCGACGGGCTTCGTCGAGCTCGCGGTCTCTTCGTCGTGCGTGCGCTCTTCGTCGGCCGGGGCCTTGGGTGGGCTCGTCGCTTGCGAGGGAGCAGCGTCACGCACATCGCCCAAGCTCCCCTCGAAGCTCGGCTGCCTCGGCTGTTCCATGACGGCCTGGCTCGCGTCGACCCGCTCGACCGCACGCGCCGACACCACCTGCCACATGGCGATGCCGCCCGCGAGAAGGATCGCGGCCGCGGCGACCCAGGTCCACGCGGGTCGAGCGCGCGCGGGCGCGACGACGGGACGCTCGGGCACGCGGCGCGCTGGGATCTCGCGGGTCTGCACCGCGGCCAGCTCGCGCTGTGCCTCGTCGCGCGCGGCCTCGGCGAAGTCGTCCAGGTGGGGGGCATCCCCATCCGCGTGTGCGTCCAGGCGCGCGAAGAGAGCGTCGATCCCCGGTCGCGTCGCCGCCTCGAGGTCCTCTTCGGCACCCGAGCGGGCCGCGGCCACGAAGCCCCTCAGCTCCGGTGGCAGCATCGGGTCCTCAGGCAAACGGTCGTCAGACATTGGGTCCCCCCTCCTCGGCACGAGGTAAGGCCCCCATCGAGATCAGTTGTTCGCGGACTCGCTGGCGCGCGCGAGTGCAGCGCACCGAGACGTTGCCCATCGTGATCCCCAGCTCCGCGGCCACGCGCTCGCGCGCCAGGCCCTCGATGTCGCGCAGCACGAAGACCTCGCGCAAGGGCGCGGGGATCTCTTCGAGCGCCCGGTACAAGGCCTCGGATCTTTGGCGGCGCAAGAGCTCGGCTTCGGGCCCGGCGGGATCGCTCGACCCCGTCGATGGGTCTTCCAAGGCCCGCACGAGCTCGAGCTTGGCGTGGGCTTTTTGCGTGGCCCGCTGGGAGCGCCAGTGGTTGCGCACGATGTTCAAGGCGATCGCGC
>JAUIJR010000591.1 GCA_030431075.1 Polyangia bacterium
GAGATCGAGCTCATCCGAGAGGCCCGCGCGGCGCTCGCGGCCAAGCAATGGCTCTCGGTGCTCAGCCTCACAAAGCAGCTCGAGAAGTTCCATCCCCAAGGGATGATGGTCGAAGAGCGCGAGGCGCTGCGGACCCTCGCCCTTTGCGCGCTGGATCGCTGGAGCGCCGGTGAGCGCTTCTTGCAGCGTTTTCCCGGCTCGGTGTCCACCGAACGCGTCAAGGCCGCCTGCACTCCGGCCGCGGCCTTGGGCCCGAAGCTAGAACCATGAAGCATTCGCAAAAAAGTTCGACGGATTCTCGCCCGCGGCGGACACCAACCCGACGCATGCCGAGACCGGCCCACGCGTTGTTCGCTTCGAGCTTGATGCTGGCCTGCATCGGGCCGGACGGCGACGTCGGCGATCTGCTCGACGAGAGCGGGTCCGAGAGCCAGTCCGAGAGCGGGTCCGAGAGCCAATCCGAGACGGACGCCGGCGAAGAGAGCGGCAGCGAAGGGGCGGGCCCCGAAGTCGTGATCCACGTGCGCGCCAACGATGTGCCCTTCGATCACCAAGACGGCTTCGCCGGTCAGACTCCGATGGCCCAGGCCTACGGGGTGACGAGCCTGCGCCTGCTCGACGGCCGCCAAGACCCGGAGCCGCAGATCATCTTCGACCACGGCCTGGACTACGTCGAAGCCAGCTTTGCGCCTGGCGCCGATACGGTGGTGGGCTCGGCCGTGGCGAGCACGCTTCCCGCCGCCAGCTACGACTGGGCTCGCGTGGGCCTGAGCCACGTACGCATCGACATCGACGCGACCATGCACGCGATGGGCCTCGACATCGACGGGGAATTCGACGTGGTGACGGCCCTGGCCGAGGGCGTCGAGATCGACGGCGAGGCCCGCGTGATGGGCTGGTGGCGCTATGTGTTCAATGCAGGCGCGCAAAGCTTCCCCCTCGAAGGCACCGGCGGCGGCCCACCGCTCGGCGTGGCCCCCGGCGCGACGGTCGAGGTGGTCGAAGAAGAGGGCGAGACCGCCTTGTATTTTCCCGTGCTCCTCGCCACCGATCCGACGATCGCGAGCGACGTGCACATCGTGATGGACTTCAACGTCGACGGCAGCTTTCGCTGGATCGACGAGGACAGTCCCGACTTTGCGACCGGGGTGTTCGATACGACCTCGACCACGACCGAGATGATCCGGCGCGTCGGCGCCAACGACTACGAGATCTACAGCGAGTAAGACCATGCACTTCGCCCCCACCCATCGACCCTTCTCCCTTTTGACCCTCTCTTTCGGTCTGTGCTTGGCCGCGAGTGGCTGTGAAGGCGCCTCCGGCCTCGACGGCGACGGCTCGGGCAGCGAGACGGGCGAGGCGGGGAGCGAGACAGCGGCCGAGGGCCCGCACCTGATCTTCATGCTCGAGGTCGATCCCGACGCACCGCGCCTGGACAACCTCGGGCAGCCCGCGACGGTGCCCGAGGGCAACGCGGCCCAAAGCCCCGAGTTCCACGCCATCGCGGCGCACTACCTCGAGCTCGCGCCCATGGATTGGACGCCGCTGGGCGGCGGCGAGGTCATCTTCCAAACGCCGCACACCGAGGCCGGCGGCGAGATGGCGGTGGACTTCGCCCAGATGCCGGTCACGGCGCCCGGCGGCGAGTTCTTGCGCATTCCGCTTTCGCAGGTGACCCCCGGCGCCTACCCGCACGGCCGCCTGGCGTTGAGCTACCAAGAGTACGACTTGGACTTTCGCGCCGAGTTCAACGGGCAGCCGGTGGACCTGACCGGGCGCCTGGGTTCCTTCGTCGAGTCGCTGACCTACGTCGAGAGCTTCGATCTGGCCGGCACCGAGCTGAGCTACAACGAGAACAAGGCCCAGGGCTTTTGGGCCTTCAACTTGCCGGGCTGGGGCGTCGAAGAGGGCCAGGTCCCGGCCGGGGCCATCACCGTCCCCAACCCCCTCGACGACACCTCGCCGATCCCCGCCGACTCCTGCGTGGTGACCGGCCACTTTGCCGCGCCGCTGGTGATCACCGGCGACGAGCGCGAAGACGTCATCGTCACCATCACCTTGAGCTCCAACCAGAGCTTCGAGTGGTCGGATCCCAACGGCAACGGCGTATTCGAGCCGCTGGCCGGGGAGCTGCCGGTGGACATGGGGATCCGGGGGCTGAGCTTGCGCGTCGAGTAGCGGCGCTACTCCGCGTCGAGATCCGCCTGCAGCGCGGCTCGCTGCTCGGCCGAGAACTCCAGCCGGCCGCCGTCGTCCTCGAGCTCGACGCCGATCGCCACCGGCGCCTTGGGGCCGATCTCGAACTTGAGGTACTGCACCGAGCTCAGGCGGTCCTCGCCGACTTGGCGGGGGTCGAAAGTCGGGCGGGCCTTGCTGCCGTCTTCGCGCTCGAGGAAGAGGCGCGCGTTGAGGTCGAGCCAGGCGGTGAGTTTTTCGTCGCGCAGGGCCGGGTCGTCGATGGTCACCAACAAGGTGCAGCCCAGCTCGCCGGGGCCGCCGAGCAGCTCGTTGTAGGTGCGAAGCTCGTGCTCGATGTCGGCTTCGCGGACGATGCGTTCGGTCCGCATCATCTCTTGGACTTGGTAGCGGACCGTCTCGCGGTTCTCGAACAAGAAGGTGAAGTACTCGCCGACCGTGTAGCGACGCAGCCCCTTGACCTCGAGTACCCGCTTGCGGGTCTCGGGGCGGCTGTCGTTGTAGGTCTGGTAGTCGACGATTTCGCTGCGTTCGACGGCTTTCATGTTCGTGGCTCGTTGGGGATCAGTCTTCGGAGGCGGGCGGCAGGGCTTTGGCGAAGCCGCCCGGTTCGTAGGCGCGGGCCAAGATGCTCATCGGGTGCATCGGCTTCACGCCCGCGTGTTGTTCGAACTGGATGGCGGCCAAGGGACAGTCCGTGGCCCAGATCTCGTTGTTCTCGGCGTCGGCGGACTTCATGCCCTCGAAGGC